>CAMFSB010000275.1 GCA_945982465.1 uncultured Faecalibacterium sp.
GCGCCGGGCCGGCGCGCCGCAGCCCGTCAGCATTGCTGCGCACAGCAGCAGGGCCAAAATCCGTTTCATTGGCAAAATTGCTCCTTTAAATCGTTCGTTGGCGGGGCGTCAGTTGGTGTTGATGCTTCCGGCGGCGTCCACATCGCCGTCCTCCTCCGATTCGCCCACCGAGGAAACGTTGTCCGCGCCAGTCAGGTCGTCCTCCACCGAAGCGTCCTCGTTGCCCTCATAGTGGAAATTATCGTACTCGTCCAGGTCGATCACCGCCAGATAGGTCTTGCCGGGGTTTACCACAACGCACGCGTCCTCCATGCTGTCCGGCTCCAGGATCAGCAGGCCGCAGTTCGCCGCGCACTGGCGCCACACGCAGTACAAGGCTCATCATGTACAGCTTGGTGCTCTCGTCGTAGTCAAAATAGGTGCGGTAGCTGGAGGAATGCCGCAGCGTGACACTGATGGCCGAATCGCAGCCCGCCAGGTCGTTGTACTCGCCGTAACGGTAATCGGCAAAGATGAAGAAGGTGCTGTTGTAGTGGCGGGTCATGTCGATGCCCGCCTTGTCAACGGCTTTCTGGATCTCTTCGCCACTGGTGAACTCGGTGTGCTCCACGGCCACGTCGCGGCCGCGCTTGTCGCGGTGGGCCACCAGGCTGTGGGTGGGTGTGTCAAAATAGCTTTTGCCGCCGATGTTCAGGTCCCAGTATTCCCAGTCCTTGATGTACCGGGTGCAGAACACGCTCTCGCCATCGTGGTAATACAGCGCCTGCCAGGGGATCAAAAGCTGCAGAAACTGGTCGCGGCCGGAGCGGATCGGCCCCACCTCAGGGATCTGGTCGATATCGTTGTACAGCGCGCAGAAGCGGGTAATGCCGCCCTCCACCTTGATCTCCATCAGCATCTTAGCGCTGGAAAGGCCGCGCTGCGGGCGGGCGTTCTGCCGGCTGGTGTTCGCCATGTTGTTGACCATCACACCGATGATGCGGGAGTCCTTGGCATCCGCCGCCCGCTTTTCGCCGGTCAGCACATCGGCATCGTAGGGCGGTTCGGGCGTGGGGCTGGGCGTGGGCGCCGGGGTAGGCGCCTGGGTGGGGGCCGCCGGCGTGCTGCTGTTGGCGGCGCCGCAGCCGGCCAGCGCGCTGACCGAAAGCCCGGCCGCCGCAATGGCCGAATCCCGCAGAAATTTACGTCGCGAAATCTTCATAATCCGTTCCTCTTTTTCTTTTCTGGGCACATCCATAATACGATCCGGCGGCCCTGGATATTGAGTTCATTGTAATCTTTTTGATACGCAAAGTAAAGAGGAAGGTTTTGCCCGGCCGGCCGGGCCGGCGCAGGGCGTTTACTTTCGGCCGGTCAGTCGGTTCAGCAGTGCCACCGCGCCGATCAGCACCCCCAGCACCGCAAAGATCCCCGCCATACCGGCTGCCAGCACCGGCAGCGTCGTCATCAAAGAAGCTGTATTCATCCCGATCCCTCCTTATGCGCCCATCAGCGCCAGCAGCAGGCCGCCCGCGATCACCGAGGCGATCTGGCCCGATACGTTCACGCTGATGGAATACATCAACAGAAAATTCTGGTTATCCTCGGCAAGGCCCATCTGGTTGACCACGCGGCCGCTCATGGGGAACGCCGAGATCCCGGCCGCGCCGATCATGGGGTTGATCTTTCTGCCCTCCGGCAGAAACAGGTTGATGAGCTTTGCAAACAGCACGCCGCCCACCGTGTCGAACACAAAGGCGAACAGCCCCAGCGCCAGGATCAGCAGCGTGTCGGGCCGGACGAACTGTTCGGCGGTCATCTGGCTGGCCACGGTCAGCCCCAGCACAATGGTGATCAGGTTAGCCAGCACGTTCTGGGCCGTTTCGGACAAAGCGTTCAGCACGCCGCATTCCCGCAGCAGGTTGCCGAACATCAAAAAGCCCACCAGCGCCACGCTGGCAGGGGCCACCAGGCCGGCCGTCACCGTCACCACAAGGGGGAACAGGATGCGGGTGGCCCGGCTCACGCTGCCCTTTTTGTACTCCATGCGGATCCGGCGTTCTTTGCGGGTGGTCACCAGTCGGATCACCGGCGGCTGCACGATGGGCACCAGCGCCATGTAGCTGTAAGCCGCCACCATGATCGCGCCCAGATACCGCGAGCCGAGGGTGTTGGCCACAAAGATGGCCGTGGGGCCGTCGGCCGCGCCAATGATGGCGATGGAGGCCGCGTCGTTCAGCTCAAAAAACAGCCCCGCCGCCGCAAAGGTGAGAAAAATGCCCAGTTGGGCCGCCCCGCCAAACAGCATCAGCCAGGGCTTTTCCAGCAGCGGGCCAAAGTCGATCATGGCGCCGATGCCGATGAACAGCAGCAGCGGGAACAGTTCGTTGGCCATGCCCGCCCGGAACAGCACCGAAAGCGGCCCCTCCGTCTGCCCCTGTGTGATCGCGCCGGACAGCGGCAGGTTGACCAGGATCGCGCCAAAGCCCATGGGCAGCAGCAGGCTTGGCTCCATCTTGCGGGCGATCGCCAGATAGATCAGCAGCCCGCCGATGCCCCACATGACCACCATCTGCCAGGTGATATTGGCAAAGTTTGCAAAAAGGCCGGTAAACGCTTGTGCAATATTCATAGTGCATCCTCCTGCATGCCTGCTCTGCCGCAAAAGCCGCTTTTCTGCCCCGGAATGCAAAAAAGAGACCCCTGCCGCAGCACTCGTGTACTGCGGCAAAAGTCTCAGCGTCGCGCGCAGCACCGGGCCCAAGCCGTGGTGACGATGCTGCGCAGCACGGCAAAGCGCCGCGCCCCTTACTCCCTTTTACCGTTATAAACAGTATATCACAGGCCGCCTGCCCTGCGCAAGCCCCGTCGCCGGCCGGAAAATGGGAGTTCCGGCCGCTTTTTGCCGAAGCGGCGTTTTTGCCGCTTCGCGGGCCGGCCATGGGGGTTTGAAAACGCCGCCCCGCTGCCGTATAATACAAAACAGAATGGAGGGATCGCTATGGTACAGCAGCCGCTGTTTGACCGCCAGCTCCCGCAGCCGCTGGCCGCCCGGCTGCGGCCCCGCCCGCGGGAGGAAGTTGCCGG
>CAMFSB010000276.1 GCA_945982465.1 uncultured Faecalibacterium sp.
CCGCGCCCGCCCGCCCCCGGTAACGCCCCCGCCGGCCGCAGGGCAGCGGGGGGCCGCCCCGCGCAGGTAATACAGCTTTTTCTGGTGGCCGGACGCGGCGATCAGCCCGCCGGCCGACACAAACAGCAGCGGCTTTGTAAACGCGTGGGCCACCATCTGGAAAATGGCGGCGGCCAGCCCGGCCTGCGTGCCGAAGCCCAGCCCCATGAAAATATAGCCGATCTGCGCAATGGAGGAATAGGCCAGCAGCTTTTTGCAGTGGTTTTCTTTCAGCGCGCACAGCGAGCCGGCCAGCATGGCGCATACGCCCAGCACAAACAAGATCTGGTTGACGCCCAGCGCGCGGATCTGATCGGGCGTGAACACGCGGCAGAACAGCTTGATCAGCAGAATGATGTACCCCTTGAGCACCAGGCCCGACAGCACCGCCGACGAGGTGGTGGTGCCGCTGCCGTGGGCGTCCGGCAGCCAGGTGTGGAACGGGAACAGCGCGCTTTTGACCGAAAGGCCGATGCACAGCATGGCGGCCACAACGGCCAGCGGCTCGTGGTAGCGGCCGGTCTCAAACAGGGCGGTGACACTCTGCTGCAGGCTGGGCATCAAAAGCTGGCCGGTGATGCAGTACAGCAGCACCAGGCCGAACAGAAACATGCCCGACCCCACCAGGCTCATGATCAAATAGCGGATGGTGGCCACGATGGTCTGGCCGCAGTCCCGTGCCATCACGATGGCGCAGGCCGAGATGGTGTTGATCTCGATGAACACATAGCCGGTGAATACATCATTGGTATAACACAGCGCCAGCAGCGAAGCAAGCTGCATGTCCAGCATAATGAAATACAGATTGCGCTTTTCGGCCAGGATGTCGTTGACGATGTCGCCCCGGCCGCCCAGCACCGCCAGCAGCATCACCACGCAGAACACGGTGGCCAGCAGCGCTTCCACCGGGCCGGCGCGCAGCTCGTTGCCCCAGGGCGCGCCCCATGCGCCCATCGCGTAGGTAAAGCAGGCCCCGTTTTTGGCGGTAAAATACAGCACCGTGCCGTTGAGCACGGCCGCCGCGGCCGCCATGCCCACCGTGACGCGCAGGGCAACGCGGCCGTTGGGCGCCAGGGTGGTGAGGATGCCGCACAGCAAAGCCAGAAAAATGCAGAAAAACGGGAAATTCTCGTAAAACGGGCGCATCAGTCGTCACCTCGCTTGGCCAGCATCAGGATCTCGTCGATGTCCAGCGAGTGATATTTTTTGTACAGCCGCTGGGTCAGCGCCAGGCTGAACGCCGTGACCGACACCGACACCACGATGCCGGTGAGCACCAGGCCCGTGGGCACGGGGTTGGAGTAGACCTCCACGCTGGGCGAAACCGACGGATCGGTGACGATGGGCGGCACATGGCCGGCCACAAAGCCGCTGCTGGTCAGAAACAGGTAGATGGCGCTGTCCATAAAGCCCATGGAAACGATCTTTTTGATCAGGTTGCGGTTGAACCGCATGCCGGTCATGCCGAGGACGTACAAGATCACCGCCGCGGCCTGAAAATGATTGAACTGGAGCTGCTGCCAGAATGCCATGTCAAAGCTCTCCCTTGCTGAAAAATGCGTAAAAGGAATACATTGTGCAGGCGACTTCCAGCCCCACCGCCACATTGATGGGCATGGTGATGCCTGCCGACAGGATGCGCCCGGCGGTGCCGGGGCCGAACACAGAGGGCAGGCCATTGGCTCCTGCGAAAATTGTATAACAAATCAGCGCCGCATACAACACCAGCGCGCCGATCTTGACAAAACGGTAGATCGTTTCGTTGAAAAAGCGCTGTACCTGCTGCGCGCCAAACGCGTTGTCGCACAAAATCAGCGTGCCGCCCAGCACCGAGCCGCCCGCAAAGCCGCCGCCCGGCGACAGGTGGCCGTTGAACAGGATGTACAGCCCGAACATCATGGCCAGCGGCATGATGAACCGCACCACCCCCTGCAGGATGACGCTGCGCTCCTCGCGCTCGATCTGGGCGTCCTCGGCGCGGATGCGCAGGTCCTTGGCGGTGGTGTTGTTCTGGTCGGTGCCCAGCAGCATGATGACGCAGGTGGCCGCCAAAAACAGCACGCAGCTTTCGCCGTAGGTGTCAAAGCCGCGGTACACCAGGATCATGTTGGTGACCAGGTTGGCGGCGCCCACCTCCTTCATGCCCTGCTCGATGTACCGGGCCGAAAGCTCGTTGTCGGTGGGATTGGTAGGCTCGCCGAACAGCGGCAGCTCCGACACGGTGTACAGCATGACCAGCGAAAACACCACGCAGGCCATGACGCTCATCAAATGGAAGGTCAGCCGGCCCATGCGGGAATGGGGGGCGTTGAACCGCCGCGCCAGCGTGCGCAGCGGGGCGGGGCCGGCCTGCGCCGGGGCAGGGGGCGGCGGGGGTGCGCTGTGGGCCGGGGCGGCGGGCGCGTCGCCCTCCACCCAGGCTTCCAGTCGGCGGTACAGGGATAACAGCTTGTTCATTTGCGATCCCCCGTTCCCTTGAGCTGGTTGATGCCCTTGAGCGTCAGCAGGAAAATGACCGTGTCCACCCCCGCGCCCACGGCGGCCTCGGTGATGGCCAGATCCGGCGCCTGCAGAATCAGCCACAGAATGCTCATGATCACGCTGAACACCATGTAGATCAGGATGGTGGGCAGCAGCTTTTGCGTTACATTGGCGGCAACGGCGCACACGATCAGCGCGCCCAGCAGCAGATATTCAATGACGGCCATGTCATTCCACCTCACAGTGCTTGTCGTATTCGGGGTTGGTCAGGATCTCCACGCGGGCGATCCGGTGGGTGGACACCGGGCTGGTGAGCCACTGGAACAGCAGGATCAGCAGGATCTTGCCGCTGGCCCAGCACAGCCCCCGCAGCACGATCAGCCCGGCGAACACCAGCAACAGGCCCAGCGTGTCGATGATGGCGGCGGCGTGCATGCGGTGGAGCACATAATCAAAGCGGTACACGGCCCCCCCCGCGCAGCACCGGCGCCGCCCCACCCCCGGTCAAAGGGGTTGAAGCT
>CAMFSB010000277.1 GCA_945982465.1 uncultured Faecalibacterium sp.
GAGTTGTACCAGGCTCTGCCCGGCAGCGCCGAGCCCATCATGACCCAGAACTGGCCCGCCGCCGATGAAGCCCACGACTGGCCCGGCGAGGAAGAAGACTTTGAAAAAATCATGGACTATATCAAGGCGGTGCGCGCGGTGCGTACCGATATGAACGTGCACCCGGCCAAAAAGACCAGCATGATCATTGAGACCGCCGACCCCGCGCCGTTTGAAAAATCCAAGGTGTATCTGGCAAAATTCGCCTTCGCCACCGAAGTGACCTATACGGCCAGGTACGAGGGCAGCACCGACGGCATGGTGCAGGTGTCCACCCATGCGGCCCGCGGCTTCATCCCCATGATGGAGCTGATCGACCGCGATAAAGAGCTGGCCCGGCTGAACAAGGAGCTGCAAAAGGCCGAAAAAGAACAGGCCATGTTCGCAAACCAGCTTGCCAATCCCAAATTTGTGGAAAAGGCCCCGGCCGCCCTGGTGGAGGAGATCCGCCAGAAGCACGCCCGCAGCCAGGATAAACTGGAGAATATCCGTCAGAGCATCCGCGCGCTGGGCTGAGCACGGCCTTGCTGCGCGGAGCCGTCCCGGCGGGCAGGGCGCCTGCCGGGTGCGGCTGCCCGGCGGAGCAAAGGAGAACCGCTTGGGAACTACGAACGCACACAACAGGCGCCAGCCCTGGCTTTGGGCCGGCCGCGTCCTGTTCACCGTTGGCGTCATCGCCACTGTGATCTTCATTTTTTCCAATTCCATGCAGGTGGCCGATGTGTCCGGCCAGGCCAGCGGCCGGGTGCTGCGCTGGGCGCAGACGGTGCTGACGCAGGCCGGTTTCCCCGGGCTGGCCGGCCGTCTTACCGATCACATCATCCGAAAGCTGGCCCATTTTGCCGAGTATATGCTGCTGGGCTTCTGGCTGATGCTCTGCCTGCGGGTGTATACGCGGCATGTGATCCGGCATGCAAGCTGGCCGGTGCTGTTGGGCCTGCTCATCGCAATGGCGGATGAGACCATTCAGCTGTCCAGCGCCGGCCGCAGCAGCCAGATCACCGATGTGTGGATCGACTTTTGCGGCACGCTGGCGGGCCTTGTGTGCGGGCTGCTGCTGCTCGGCCTGTGCCGCTTGGTTTGGAGCCTTATAAAAGGAAAAGGCCGCGATAAGGAGTGAGCGCATGAACATTCAGCAGGCGAACAAATACTTTGCCGCCCTGGCGCAGCAGCCGGCGGATACGGACACAGCCCGGGCTGTGCTGCGTCAGCTTGGCTGCGCGCTCGAAACAACGCGTTTTATCACGGTCACGGGCAGCGCGGGCAAAACAGCGGTGGCGTCCATGACAGCGGCCATCCTGCACGCGGCGGGCTTTCCGGTGGGGCTGTACACTGCCGGCGCGCAGCCGCTGCGCCGCCGGCTTTGGGTAAATGGCAGCCCGGCGGACGGCCGCGCCTATGCGGCCCAGGCTTCGCGGCTGGCAAAGCTGCTGCCGCTGGACCGGGCGGCGGCGGAGTTGGTCTGCGCGGCGGCGCTGTTTGAAAAAGCGGGCTGCGCTTTTGCCGTTGTGGAACTGCCCGACCCGGCGCTGGCGGACATCCTGCCCCGGCTTGCGGCCTGCGCGGTAACGGCGATAGGACCGGACGGTACGGGCCGCAGCCTGGAGCGCATGGCGTACACGGCAGTGTCAACGTTCCGTGAGGGCGTCCCGGCCGTCACAGCCCCCGGCCAGCCCAAAGCGGCCTTGCAGGAGATCATTGTGGCTGCCGGCAAGGTGGGCTGCCCGCTGACGGTGCCCCAGCAGGAGGACTTTACGCCCCAAAAACGCCGCGGGCTGGAAAACCGCGTCGATTACGGCGGTTACAATGTGGTGCTGCCCACGGCGGGCAGTCACGCGGCCCAAAACGCGGCGGTGGCTGTGGAGCTTGCCCTGGCTTTGTGGCGCGCCGGCGTGCCGGTCGAAGACGAAGCCATCCTGGCGGGCCTGGCAGCCGCCGATGCGCGCAGCGGCGTGCGTGTGCTGCGTCGCCGCCCGCTGACGGTGCTGGACCCGTGCCATACGCCGATGCAGGCCGCGGCGCTGGCGGCTGCGCTGCGGGAGCTGGGCTGTACCAGCCTTTCGCTCATCGCCGGCCTTTCCGGCCAGGACGACGCCGAAGCGTTCTTTTCCGCCCTGGAAACCGGCGCGCTCGCCCCCAAACAGCAGACCGAAAAGAACCGGATGGCCGGCATGGCGGAACATGCCTTTGACAAGGTGTATCTGGTCACGGCCGGGCAGCCCGGTGCGCTGACTGCAGAGCAGCTGGCGCAAACGGCAAAATACCATTTTGATGCCCGGCCCTGTGCGGATCTGCCCGGCGCGATCGCGCAGGCGCGCGCGGATCAGAACGAAGGCGTTGTGGTCTGCGGCGATGCGGCTTTTGTGGCCCAGGCGGAAGCACTTTTAAAATAGGCAGGCGGCACACGCTGACCGGCGTTTTTTTGGCCGGCGACACATTGTTCTAAAATATTTGCGCAAAGCCCCGTACACTGAAAGAAAGTGTGCGGGGCATCTTTTTTTGCCGTTTTGTAAAGTGGGCAAGGCCCCGGCATTGTCTTGAAACAGAAAGGAAGGATCAAGAATGGCGACGGTAAGCTTTACCTCGGCGGGGGATACCCTGTATGCGTATCTGGCGGGCGAGATCGACCACGATGCAGCCCAGCAGCTGCGCGTCAGCATCGACACCACGGTGTCCTGCCGGATGCCGCAGCAGCTGGTGCTGGATTTTTCCGGCGTGGGCTTTATGGATTCCTCCGGGATCGGCCTGATCCTGGGGCGGCAGCGGCGCATGCAGGCGCTGGGCGGCAGCCTGCGGATCCAGCATCCGCCGGAGCAGATCAAAAAAGTGCTGCAACTGGCGCACATCGAAAGCAGGGAGGTAACACAATGAAAGTCGAAAACGAAGTAAAGTTCCAATTTCCGTCCTTGGGGGCGAACGAGGCGTTTGCCCGCGGGGCGGTGGCGGCGTTTCTGGCACGGTACGACCCCACTGTGCCGCAGCTGGCCGACCTGAA
>CAMFSB010000278.1 GCA_945982465.1 uncultured Faecalibacterium sp.
CTGCTATAGCTCAGTTGGTAGAGCGCATCCTTGGTAAGGATGAGGTCTCCAGTTCAAATCTGGATAGCAGCTCCAGAAAACAGCCTGTTTTTTGCAAACAGGCTGTTTTTATTTTGCGCGGATCTTCCCGGGCCGCCGGCCGGGCCGGCAACTCGCCGTTGTGGAAGTGCGTGGCTTGTGCTATAATGTATTAGCAATCGTCAATCAGGAGCGGCGGAATGCCGCGGCCCAGGCAGGCCGCGTCGACCGCCGCAGAAAAGAGGGAACCGACCATGAAGGTGATTTTGAAGCAGGACGTTAAAAATATCGGCAAAAAAGACGAGATCCACGAGGTCTCCGACGGGTACGCCCGCAATTTCCTGTTCCCGCGGGGTCTGGCGGCTGTGGCCGACGCCACGGCGGTGAACATGGCCCGCAGCAAGGAGGCGGCCGCCGACTTCCACGAAGCCGAAAATGTGGCTGCGGCGCAGAAGCTGGCCGACCAGATCCGCGGCAAGACCGTTACCGTGCAGTCCAAGGGCTGTGCGTCCGGGCGCTGGTTCTGAAAGGTCACCGGCAAAGAGGTGGCGGCGGCGCTTTCAGCGCAGGTGGGCGCGCCGGTCGATAAGAAAAAGATCGAGCTGGAGACCCGCGATATCAAGGACGCCGGCGTGTACAACGCCAAGGTGCGCCTGTACGCGGGCGTGAGCGCAGAGTTCAAGGTAAACGTGGAGCTGGTGCAGGCGTAAGCCGGGGCAGCCATACAATGGCGGGCGTCCTCGCAAGAGGGCGCCCTTGCCGCAGATAGGGATTTTCGGGTATGGAACGACGCTATTCAAACGAACTGAATCTGGAAAGCCTTGGTATCGACCTGCCCTACAACATGCAGGCCGAGCAAAGTGTGCTGGGCGCGGTGCTGCTGCAGTCCGAAACACTGACCGAGCTGATCGAGATCCTAAAGCCGGACATGTTCTACTCGCGGCAGAACGGCCAGATCTACACGGAAATGGTGCGCCTGTTCACCGCCGACCAGACCGTGGATTTCGTCACGCTGCTGGACGCTGTGGTCTCGGACAATGTGTTCGAGAGCGCCGACGCCGCCAAGATCTACCTGACCGGCCTGGCCGAAACGGTGCCCAGCATCTCCAATGTGCGGGCCTATGCCCAGATCGTGCAGGAAAAATATCTGGTGCGCCAGCTGATGGGCGTGGCAAAGGACATCCTGCAAAATTCCAGCGAGGAGCCGGACGCCGACCTTCTGCTGGAAAACGCCGAGCAGAAGATCTACGAGATCCGCTCCGGCCGCGATACCAGCGCCTTGACGCCGCTTTCCTCCAGCATGGTGGAAACGCTGAGCACGCTGCAAAAATTGTCCGGCCCGGACGCCGACAAATACAAGGGCATCCCCACTGGCTTCCGGCTGCTGGATACGGTGCTTACCGGGCTGGGCCACGGCGATCTGATCATTCTGGCGGCCCGCCCCGGCATGGGTAAAACCAGCTTTGCGCTGAACATTGCCACCAACGTGGCCGAGCAGCAGCATATGCCGGTGGCCATTTTCAGCCTGGAAATGACCAAGGAACAGCTCACCAACCGCATTCTGTCGGCCAAAGCCGGCATCGACAGCCAATCCTTCCGCACCGGCGCGCTTTCCGCGCAGGACTGGGAGGACCTGGCCCTGGCCAGCGAGCGGCTGCACGACGCGCCGATCTATATGGACGACACCTCCGGCATCACCATTGCGGAGATGAAAGCGAAGATCCGCCGCGTCAACCAGGACCCCAGCCACGCGCGCATCGGGCTGATCATCATCGACTATCTGCAGCTGATGACCAGCGGCCAGCGCGTAGAAAACCGTGTGCAGGAAATTTCCAGCATCACGCGGAACCTGAAGATCATGGCCAAGGAGCTGAACGTGCCCATCATCGCGCTGAGCCAGCTTTCCCGCGCGGTGGAAAAGCAGGGCGCCAGCTCCGGCCACCGGCCGCAGCTTTCGGACCTGCGCGATTCCGGCTCCATCGAACAGGACGCCGACTGCGTGCTGTTTTTGTACCGCGAAGCCTACTACGCCAGCCAGCAGAGCGAGGGCGGGGCCGAGGCGGATTCCAACATTGCGGAATGTATCGTGGCAAAAAACCGTCACGGCGAGACCAGCACTGTGCCGCTGGGCTGGGACGGCGCGCATACCCGCTTTACGGATGTGGATTTCAACCATTGACAGCAGAAAGAAGAAGCCTGAATGCAGCGTGAGGAACGTGCACAGCACCCCGAAACCGAAATGGATCTGCAAATTGAAAAGTCCGTGCTTGCCTATTGCGGGCAAGCCGGGCTTTTTGCGCCTGTGGAGCAGCCGTTTGGTCTGTGCAGGCAAAGCGCGGCAGCGCTGGCGGGGGGCGGCGCAGCCGCAGATGACCCGCCGCCGGATCTGTTCGCCCCCCATGCGGCCGCTGTTTTTGAAGCGGACGGGGCCGCCCCGGCAGGGCGGCGTGTAGCGGCGGCCGTGTCCGGTGGGGCCGACAGCATGGCGCTGCTGCGCATCCTGCTGGCCCTGCGAAAAGAACTGAACATCACCGTGGCGGCCTGCCATGTAAACCACGGCCTGCGGGGTGAAGCCGCCGACCGGGACGAAGCCTTTGTGCGGGCACAGTGCCGTGCGCTGGGCGTGCCGCTGGCGGTGTTCAGCGCCCGGCAGATGGACACCGCCCCGCCCCCCGGCGCAGGCGAGGACTGGGCCCGCCACTTCCGCTACCGCTGCTTTGACCGCCTTGGCTGCGGGGGCGGCACGCTGGTGGCGACGGCCCATACGCTGACCGATCAGGCCGAAACGCTGCTGTTCCGGCTGGCGCGGGGCACGGGTGTGCACGGCGCGGCGGGCATCCCGCCCCGGCGCGGGCTGTATGTGCGGCCGTTGCTGTGCCTGACCCGCGCCCAGACCGAGGCGTACTGCGCGGCGGTGGGGCAGCCCGTTGTGACGGGTGAGACCATCCTGGCAGAGGAGTACGCCCGCACCCGGCTGCGGCACGGGGCGCTGCCGGCGCGGCG
>CAMFSB010000279.1 GCA_945982465.1 uncultured Faecalibacterium sp.
GCCCGCCGCCGGGTCCGGCCGCGGGGGCGCAGCAGGCCGGGGTGCAGCTGGCCCGCGCGGTGGCGGTGCCGGCGCTGGCCTTTGCGGCCTGCACGCTGCTGCGCCGGGCGATCAACGCCCCGCGCCCCTACGAAACGCCGGGCTTTGTGCCTTTGGTGGAAAAGCGGACCAAAGGGCAGGCGTTCCCCAGCCGGCACGCCGCCAGCGCGGCGGTGATCGCCGCCGTATGGTGGACGGTGCCGCCGGCCCTGACGGCGGCCCTGATCTGCGCAACGCGGGTGCTGGCCGGGGCGCACCGGATCCGGGATGTGGCGGCAGGCGCTGTGTTCGGGGCGGCATGCGGCGCAGCCGGCCTGTGGCTGCTGTAGCCGGCGGGCGCTGCGCGGGGCAAAAAGTTGGGCGTTTTTTCGCGCAGGCGCTTGACACCGGCCGGCGGACATGCTATTATATCTCGTGCAATGTGTCCGGCCTGGACGAATTTCATGCGCCCGTAGCTCAGGTGGATAGAGCAACTGCCTTCTAAGCAGTGGGCCGGGGGTTCGAGTCCCTTCGGGCGCATCTGTATGGTGCCTATGGCGCAGTTGGTTAGCGCGCCAGATTGTGGCTCTGGAGGCCGAGGGTTCGAATCCCTCTAGGCACCCCACTTAAAAACCGCTTGAAGTGGCCGAAAATGGCTGGTTCAAGCGGTTTTTTGTGTCTTGAAAGCTTCTGAGAAGAATGAGAGTGTAAAAAAATCAGGGTTTGGACACACACAAATCGTGCGATAAAGTGTATCTGAATTGCGGCGTAAATTCAAAACAAAAGGAAATACAAAAGCGGCAAGGCCGTCCTGAACGATTTAGAGCTGGGCGGTTGCGGTGTCCAGCTTGGCCTGCAGATCACCGGCGCGTTTTTTCTCCCGGGTGACGTCTGCGCCGTTTTCATCCATGAGCCACTGCAGCTGCTCATCGGTGATGCCCGGGATCTTCTGCTTTACGTCTTCGCGTTTCATGGGTATTCCTTTCTCCGCTGCGCTTATTAACGCGGGTCGCATCCGCTTGCGGCGGGCGGTTTTACGCCGTGCCCGGGGCAAAATTGTGCCCGCCGGCTCCTCGTGCGGGGCCTGCGGGCATATAAAAAGCGCCTGACCGCAGGGGTCAGACGCTTGCGTGATGAAGAGGAAAATCATGTGAAAAGTAATGATTTTTCCAATGACAAGGCATGAAAAAACCACGGTGCGGTGTGCATCGTGGTTCAGTTGAGGTTGATTCGTTCTTTACAGTTGTCGCATACAAAGCAGTGGCATCTAGATACATCCTTGGCGATGCTCAAACCGACAGGAATATATGTTCCTGTTTTACAACTCAAGCAATGGACTTCCTCTCCGCGGAGCAGTCGAACCACAATATCTACATTTTCATTTTTTGTAGACATTGTAGATCACCTCCATGGGAGTTCAGGATATATCTCTTTAACCAGTTTGATTATATCACGCAGATCTGATATCGTCAATGAACCTTTGCGATGAATGTACTCGGCCGAAACACATTGCGCTTCAGCCCATTGAGAACCTCCAATATCATAGTAGGCGTGGGTCATTTCGTGAATCAATGTTTCTGCGGTTCGTTTTACGGTGTGAGTATTGTTTGCATAGATTACGACATTGCGCCCACGACTTCTTCCGAGAATCCCTAGTGGGGCTTCATCTGTATAGTTGATCTCGATATTGTAATTTCCGCTGTTGATCCACTCCAATGTTTTACGACCTATTTCAGATCGGTTTAGAGCATTGTAAACGCTTCGGTGGGTAATTGCATCGCCCTTTATTGGCGGCAGAATAAAAACATTATCTCGGAATTGCTGACGTGATTCTCTGGCTGGCGCGTATCTTATAACCGCATTCGCCTTCCCCGCCGCGCTGCGCCCAAATCCGCTGACGCTCTCCCGGGCGCTGTCCTGCCGGCCGCCGGTGTCGCGCACGAACTGCGCAAGGCTTTGCCGGGCGGCTTTCAGCTTCGCGGCGGCCGCGCCGGTGTCCAGCCCGGATGCGTCCTCGGCCAGGTATTTGCGCTTGGCGCTGCGCACGCGGCGCTCCAGCGCGCGCTGCATCTGGCTGATCTCGTACCGGGTGTACAGCCTGCCCTGGTAGGGGATATCCCGGGCGTTCAGCGCTTGCAGCGCCGCGTCGGTGTAATTGCGCTTCGAGATGCCCGGCCAGAACGGGAAGAAATTGTGCCGGCAGTTCCAGCCGCACAGGCCCTCGCCGGTGCCGTAGCCGGTGGCCGTGGCAAAATCCGGGTAAAACACGCCGTCCCGCCACACATCGCCGCCGATGTGGTATACCTTGCCCTGCCACCACGCATGGTCGGCCGGCCCCTGGCTGCCGTCCGAGCGGGCGCCGCCGTGCCCGGGACAAAATTGTGCCCGCCGACTCCTCGTGCGGGGCAGGCAGGCATATAAAAAGCGCCTGACCGCAGGGGGGCAGACGCTTGCGTGATGAAGTTGGAAAATCATGTAAAAAGGAATGACTTTTGTAATGAATACGGCATGAAAAGCCACTGCCGCCGTGGGGCGCGGTGGGCTACTCAGGCAGCTTGCCCAACAGTTTCAGCAGTTCGTAAGCGGAGCGGGCGGCCGCTTGATCGTATGGCATATCTCCATCCAGCGCAATCTTGCCGGGCGGATCGTCATAGGCATGATCGATTGGATGATCTTTCAGATACTGCTTTAATTCTTCAATTCTCTGTGGAGTGATAGTGTACGCCATGTTGTTCCACCTCCCGGAAGAAAGTATTCAGTACCTGATATACCTCTGTTCGCGTTTGCGTTTCCCCGATCGCTTCCTGCAGCTTTTGTTCCAAATCGTGCAATGCGATCTCATCGCACTGCGGCGTTCGCTCCAGCGCATATGCAATGCCGTTGTTTCCAATGGCTGTCAGCATCCGTATATTGGGACTTGCTGTGAAGCTACGGATGTCTCCGGGAAAAAGAGTCAGCCCGCTGGGATGATTGTGTATGGCGATGTATGGCACATCCTGGA
>CAMFSB010000280.1 GCA_945982465.1 uncultured Faecalibacterium sp.
CCGCGCTCCGCGCTGGGCGCGTACCTATGAGACCTACGCCGACGTCAATTACCTGATCTCCCAGATGGGCATCAACTACATTGCCGGTATGCAGGCGAACAAGACCGACGGCGTTGCCTGCATTGCCAAGCATTTTCTGGGCTATGCCGATACCCAGGGCGGCCTGAACTGTGCCGCCGCCCGCATCAACGACCGGGAACTGTACGAAGTGTTTGCCACTCCGTTTGAAGCGGCCGCCAATGTGGCGGATGTTTCTGCCATGATGGCCAACTACGGCGAGATCGACGGCCTGTGTGTGGGCGCCAACAAAAAGATTGCCCGTGGGCTGCTGCGCGATACCATGAAGTTCCGCGGGATGCTCACCTCCGACGGCGCCGCCATCATGAAGATGTACAACTTCTTCCACCTGACCCAGAGCTATAAGGAAGCCGGCCTGCTGGCCAAAAAGGGCGGCCTGGATACCGAGATCCCGGTGGGCGCCGCCTTCAAGCAGCTGCCCGATTATGTGCGCTCCGGCGAACTGGATGAAGCATTGATCGATGAATCGGTGCGCCGCGTGCTGACCATTAAGTTTGAATACGGCCTGTTCGAGAACCCGTATGTGGATGTGGACGGGGTGCGTGCCTCCATGACCAACCCGGACAAAGCCGCCCTGAGCGAAAAAATCGCACGGGATTCGCTGGTGCTGCTGAAAAACGACGGCACGCTGCCGCTGAAAAAGGGTGCAAGGCTGGCGGTCATCGGCCCCCACGCGGATAACCTGCGTTACCCCATCAGCGGCTACACCTACCCCGCTTACATCGAAATGATGAACGCCGGCGCCAGCGGTGATGAAAGCGTCAGCTTCAACGGCATTGCCGACGAGGCAGCCGCAGCCAGGGCGGAAAAGAAAAATGCAGCGGAGCAGAACCCCTTTGCGGCCATGCTGATGATGTTCTCGGAGGAGGACCGCGCCAAGCTGACCGATCTGCCCACGCTGCTGGCCGGCATGGGCTGCCGCAGCCTAAAGGATGTGCTGAGCGACCGTTTCCCGGTGACCTATGCCCAGGGCTGCCCCATCGTAGAGCCGGATGTGTCCGGTATCCCGGCCGCAGTTCAGGCTGCAGAGGAAAGCGATGTGGTGGTGCTGGCGCTGGGCGGCAACTGCGGCTGGGTCAATGTGACCGGCGGCGAGGGCAAGGACCGCTCGACGCTGGAGCTGCCTGGCGTGCAGGAGCAGCTGCTGGAAGCGGTGTGTGCCACCGGCAAGCCGGTGGTGGTGGTGCTGTACGGCCCCGGCGTGTTCGGCGTGAACTATGCTGCCGGGCACGCGGCCGCCATTGTGCAGGCCTTTATGCCCGGCACGGCGGCAGGCAAGGTGGTAGCAGACGTGTTGGACGGCACGGTCAACCCCGGCGGCCATCTGACGTTCACGATTCCCCGTCATGTGGGCCAGCTGCCGCTGTACTACGACCAGAAGGTGGGCAGCGGCTACAACAGCGGCGCCGACAGCGGCTACGGCAGCGCAATCTTTACCGGCGGCTATGTGGACGGATCGGACCGCCCGCTGTACTACTTTGGCCCCGGTTTGCGCTATACCACCTTTGCGCTGTCCGATTTCAGTGTGGACAGCCGCGAAGTTCCCACCGACGGCAAAATCCGCGCCCGTGTAACGGTGACCAATACCGGCAGCCGGCCGGGTGATGAGGTCGTGCAGCTGTATTACCATTTCAAGGGCGCACACGTGACCCGGCCCAGCCAGCAGCTGGTGGGCTTTGTGCGCGTGAACCTGCAGCCCGGCGAGAGCAAGCGGGTGGATTTCTCCCTGAATACCGCCCAGCTTGGCTATTACAATGAGGATATGGCTTTTGTGGTGGAGCCCGGCCCTGCGGAACTGCGGGTCGGCACCAGCAGCGAAAAGGCGGATTTCACCATCGATCTGACGCTGACCGGCAAGGCAGTGGACGTCATGGGCAAACGCAGCTATACCTGCCCGGTGCAAGTGAGCGAACTGTAATGTGTTGAGCCGAACGCCCGGCTGTGCGGGGCGGCTGGCGCATGGGTGAAAAAAGGAGAGTGCTTCGATGAACAAAACCAATGTTTTGATGATCCTGGCCGACGATATGAACTACAACTCGGTGGGCTGCTTCGGCTGCCCGGTGGATGACATCACCCCCAACCTGGACCGGCTTGCCGCAGAGGGCGTTTGTTTTCAGAATGCGCACGTTTCCATTGCGGTGTGTCAGCCCTCCCGCGAATGCCTGTTGACGGGCGTTTATCCCCACCGCAACGGCGCGCCGGGCTTTATGCCCATTGCAGACAGTGTCCCCACGCTGACAGAGGTGCTGCGCGAAGAAGGGTACTACAACGGCATCATCGGCAAGGTGGAGCACTGTATGCCGGTGGAGCGTTTTGCCTGGGATTACTGCTATGAGATGCTTAACCCGCAGAACCTGTACGGCCGCGCACCCTATATTTACGGCCTGCGCACGGCGGAATTTCTGGCACAGGCAAAGGAAAGCGGAAAGCCCTTTTTCCTGATGGCCAATTCCCACGACCCGCACCGTCCGTTTGCGGGCAGCGAGGACGAGGTGAAAAAGTTCTACGGCTACAACACCTATGCTTCCCGCGTGTACAAGCCGGAAGAAGCCTGGGTGCCCGGATTTTTGCCGGATCTGCCGGACGTGCGCAAGGAACTGGCACAATACTATTCCAGTGTCCACCGCTGCGACGAGACGATCGGCGCAGTGCTGGACGAGCTGGAAAAATCCGGCATGGCGGACGACACGCTGGTCATTTACATGAGCGACAACGGCATGGCGTTCCCGTTTGCCAAAGCCAACTGCTACCTGAACAGCACCAAAACGCCGCTGATCGCCCGGTGGCCGGGCCATATCCAGGCCGGCAGCTGTGACGGCGAGCATTCCGTCACCGGCGTGGACTTCACCCCCACCGTGCTGGAAGCGCTGGGTCTGGCAGGCCGGATGGACTGCGCCGGCATGAGCTACCTGCCGCTGCTGGAGGGCCGGCCGCAGCCGGA
>CAMFSB010000281.1 GCA_945982465.1 uncultured Faecalibacterium sp.
TGGCGCCGTCCACCATGGCATCAAGCAACTCGGTAAGCTGCAGCCGCTGCAGGATGCGCATGGAGTTTTTGCTGGCCGAGCCAAGCGCCGTTTTGTACCCGGCGGCCCGGGCGGCCTGCAAGAATTCCCGCGCGCCGGGCAGCACTTCCTCCGGCCCCATGCGGTCGATATAGGTCAAATACAGTTCGTTTTTGCGGGCGCAGGCATCCTGCTTTTCGGCATCGGACAGGGTGCGCCCGCCGATCTCCAGAATGATCTCCAGGCTGCGCATCCGGCTTACCCCTTTCAGCCGTTCGTTGTCCTGCGCTGTAAAGGGAATGCCCAGCCCGTCAGCCAGCGTTTTCCAGGCGATGAAATGATACTTCGCGGTATCCACAAGGACGCCGTCCAGATCAAACAGCATTGCTTTTTCCATTGTACACTCCTTGCTGATCGTTCCCAGCAGCGCGGGCGCTGTGCTGCCGCCTTTTGCCCGCGCACAGCTGCCGCAAAGACTCCGGGCTGCATGGCCCGGCGCTAAAATGCGGTTCGCTCATGGCTCCAGCCCCTCCCATTCGTACGCGGCCTGCTCCAGCCCAAACTGCGCCAGAATACGCTCCGCTGTACGGCGGGTGCAATCCTCCACCGTCTGCGGGTGGGCGTAATAACTCAGCATCGGCGGCAGGATCACCGCGCCGGCTTGCGACAATTCGTACAGATTGCGCAAGTGGATCGTGGAAAGCGGGCTTTCCCGCGCGGCCAGCACCAGCCTGCGCCGTTCCTTCAGGCACACGTCTGCCGCCCGCAGCAGCAGGTTGTCGCTGTAGCCCGACGCAATGCCCGCTGCCGTTTTCATGCTGCACGGCACCACCGCCATGCCCAACGTGCGGAAGCTGCCGCTGGCAATGGCCGCACCAATGTTCTGGTTATCGTGCGTCACGCTGGCCAGCGCGCCCAGCGCCGCCGGCTCCAGCCCGCACTCCTGCCGCAGCGTCAGCTCCGCCCCGCGCGTCATCAGCAGATGGGTCTCCACCTGCGGGAACTTCTCCCGCAGCTGCCGCAGCAGCTCCACTGTCAGCGGCGCGCCCGATGCGCCACTCATGCCTACGATCAGGCGTTGTTTTTTATCCATGCAGCCACTTCTCCGGATCGGTTTCCATAAAGGGTGCGCGGCGGAACCGGTCCTTCAGCGCAAACGGCACCGTGCAGTCAAAGATCGTCTTGCACGAGCAGCCCACATCCCGGATGGAAGCAGTGTAATTCGGGTTTGAGCTGGGGTCCAGCGGATGGCACCGCACCCCCGGGATCGTGATGATGTCCGCATCGCCCTGGAACCGGGTGTTCATCGCCCACAGCACGTCATTGGTGTCGAAGATATCCACATCCTCATCCACCAGGATCACATGCTTCAGCTCCGGGAACGCCGAAAACGCCAGCAGCGCCGCCTGCCGTTGCTTGCCCTCGTCGGTGTGGACCGTCTTGCAGCACTGCAGCACCGCCATGTACTTGCCCCCGCCCGAACGGTGGGCGTAGCAGTTCAGCACCTTGCCAGGCAGGGCCTTGTCGATCATGCCCAGAATGGACGCCTCGGTGGGGATGCCCGCCATGTTCACATGCTCCTCGCTGGGGCCGATGCAGGTTTGCATGATGGGGTCCTTGCGGTGGGTCACCGCCTTGACCTTGAGCAGCCAGCACTCGTGGCTGGCCGGGCCGTTGTAGCCCGGGAACTCCGGCATGGCGTAGCCGGTGTGGGTGTTTTGGTCCTCTACCACATGGTTGCTGCCGGGCAGGATCTCGCCCTCGATCACATATTCCGCGTTGGCAATGGCGTTTTCGGCCACCGATACGCACCGCGCCAGCTCCACGGGCCGGCCGCGCAGCGCGCCCGCAATGGACAGCTCGTTGAAGCCCAGCGGTGTGGTGGGCGGCTCAAAGCCGGCCGGCCCCTCAATGGCCGGGTCCACGCCGATGGACACCGAGATGGGCAGCGGCTGGCCCAGCTCGGTGGCGCGCTCGGCCATGGCGCCGATGTGCCGGCTGCCCGGCTGCAGGAAGATGCTCAGCTCGTCCCTGCTCTGGATGCACATGCGGTGGATGGTCACATCCGAAAGGCCGGTGTCCGGGTGGGTGGCATAGCACATGCCCAGCGTGATGTACGGGCCTGCGTCCACCGGGGTGTTGGTGGGGGCCGGGATCAGCTTGTTCAGGTCAAAATCCGGGTCGGACGCCAGCTGCACCACCTGCTGGGCGGGCACGGCCGCGCCCGGCTGCCGCACCGCGGGCGGGGCGGGGTGGGCCGCGCAGGCCTGCACCAGATGGCCCAGCTCCTCTTTTTTGCAGCCGAACAGGTTTGCCACCCGTGCGCGGCTGGCCAGCACGCCGATGGCCACGCTGGCCCCCGGGTGCCCCTTGACGTTGTGGAACACCATGGCCGGCCCATCCACCTGGGTGGGCCGCATGACCGTGCCGCCCGCGCCCACGTACCGGTATACTCCCGCCAATTCCGCCGCAGGGGCCACTTCCACATTTGTTTCCACCAGCTGCCCTGGTGTTTCGCGCAGCACCGCCAGTGCGGTGCGCAGGTCCAGTATTTCCGTTCGATGATCCATAAAAAACTCCTTACAAATGAGTGTCCGGCAGGCCGCAGAACGCATCTACCGGGCTAACGCCGGTGAACGCGCTGTGCCCCAGCAGCTTTTCCAGCGCCGCTGTAACGGTGGCCCGGTTGGCCGCGTAGGCGTTGACAAAGGTGCGCACCCGGGGGATATCCTGCAGATGATAGGGGTTGCCGAACGAGAGGAAGGCCGTTGGCTCCTCGCAGACAAAACGGGGGATCTCCAGCGCATGCTTGGGGCACCATTCCATGCGCACGGTGGTCTGGTTGCTGACGGCCGGGCGGTGGCACACGATCAGCGTCAGGCGGTTTGCCGGCAGCTCGGCGGTGCCGTGCAGGTCATCTGCAAAGGGGTCGTACCGTTCCACCGCAAAGCCGTTCCGGGTCAGGACTTCCTGTGCCAGGGCGGTCAGCGAGCCGTCGT
>CAMFSB010000282.1 GCA_945982465.1 uncultured Faecalibacterium sp.
CCGGTATAATTTGCCGCCGCTGACAGATACTACATACAAAGGAAACCGCAAGGAGGGCAAAATAATGAAAGCAACCGGTATCGTGCGCCGCATCGACGAGCTTGGCAGGGTGGTGATCCCCAAGGAGATCCGCCGCACCCAGCGCATCCGGCAGGGCGACCCGCTGGAGATCTTTACCACGCCGGAGGGCGAGGTCATTTTCAAAAAGTATTCCCCCATCGGCGAACTGAGCGATTACGCTATGCAGTAAGCCGAAGTGCTGACCAAAAGCTTCGCGCTGCCCACCATCGTGTGCGACCGGGACCGCATTGTGGCGGCCGCCGGCGCGGGCCGGCGCGAGCTGATGGACCGGCGCATTTCGCTGCCGCTGGAAAAGCTGATGGACGCCCGCCGCAGCTACGAGCACCCCGGCACCGCCGCCGACACCGTGTACCCCTGCGAGGGCGCGCAGCGGCATCTTTTGTCGGCCGCGCCCATCATCGCCGCCGGCGATGTGGTGGGGGCGGTGGCTTTGCTGAGCGACGAAAAGACCGAGCGCCCCACCGAGGCGCAGACCAAGGCGGTTTTGGTGGCGGCGCTGTATCTGGCACGCCAGATGGAGGAGTGAGCGCCGCCCCCGGCAGGCCGGCAGGCGTGCGGCGGGCTGGGCAGGCCTCGCCGCACGCCTGCTTTTTTGCGGGAATCTTGCGGGTTTGTGACCAAAACGTGAATCTTTGCAAAACTTCGGCCCAGGGGCTTGACACCCATCAAAAAAAGAATATAATGATGTTAGCACTCGACAAGCAAGAGTGCTAAACTAACGCGAAAGACAGGGAGGCAGGGCCATGGCGATGGATGAACGCAAGCAGCGCGTGCTGCAGGCCATCGTAGCGCTGTATGGCCTGGAGGGCGAGCCGGTGGGCAGCGGCCTGCTGGCAAACTACTTCGATATGGCGGTGTCCAGCGCCACGCTGCGCAACGAGATGGCGGCGCTGACCAAGCTGGGCCTGCTGGAACAGCCTCATACCAGCGCGGGGCGCGTGCCCAGCGCCAAGGGCTACCGGTATTATCTGGACCACCTGCTGGAGAATAACCAGCCGCTGGACCACGAAACCGCCGCCCGCATCCGCGCGGCCTTTGCCGGGCTGGATCAGGAGCCGGATAAGCTGGCACAGGGGGCGGCCAAAGCGCTGGCCCAGATGACCGGCTATACCGCGGCGGTGGCCACCCCCCGTTCCGACGATCTGTGCGTGGCGCACTACGAGGTGGTGCAGGTGGGCCGCTACGCGGCGGCGGTGCTGGCCGTTACCAGCGTGGGCTATGTGCGTACCCGCGTGGCCCATGTAAACACCGGCTTTACCCGCGAGCAGGCTTCGGCCCTGGCCGCCCTGCTCAACCGCAGCCTGACCTTTGTGGCCCCGGCCGACCTTTCGGCGGGCCTGCTGCGCGCGGTGTGCGCCGAAGCCGGCCCCGAGCTGATGCCGGTGGTGCAGGCGGCCGCGGCTATTTTGCAGGATTCCGCCCGGCCCCATGTGTATCTGGGCGGCGAGCAGTCGCTGCTGAACTGGCCCGAGCTTTCGGGGTATCTGCAAACGCTGCTGGCCACCCTCAACGACGAACAGGCGGCGGCCCGCATGATCAGCCCGCCCACCGGGCGCACCACGGTGTTTCTGGGCGAGGACTTCGCTCCCGCCATGCCGGGGCTGTGCGTGGTGAGCAAGCGGTATCTGGTAGGCGGCGGCCTGACGGGCACCCTTGCCCTGATCGGCCCGGCGCGCATGCCGTTCCCCAAACTGATTCCCGTGCTGGAAGCCTTTGCCGACGAGCTTGGCGCGGGCATGTCCGGCCGGCAGAAGGAGGTTTTTAAATGAGCGAACAGGAAAAGCGCCCCGTGGACGAAACGGCACAGGCGCAGGCGGCCGAAACCACAGCGGAAAACACCGCGGCGGCCCCCGATACGGCCCCCGAAACGGCCGCACAGACGGCGGCGGACAGCGAAGCTGCCCCGGCGCCCGAAGCCCCGGCTCCCGAGGAGCCGGCCGCCGAAAGCGGGCCGGAGAAGAAAAAGGAAAAAGAGCCGAAAGACTGGTTCAATAAAAAAGCCCGCGAGCTGGAGGCGCTGAAAGCCAAGCTGGACGCCGCCGAAAAGGCCGCGGCCCAGGCCAAGGATCAGCTGCTGCGCACCGCTGCCGAGTACGACAACTACCGCAAGCGCTCCACCCGCGAGGCCGACAACAAGTTCAACGACGGCGTTTCCCACGCCGTGACCCAGATCCTGCCCATTCTCGACACGCTGGAAATGGCGGCCAACGCCCCCAGCGCCGACGAGAATTACAAAAAGGGCGTGACCATGACGCTGGATAAGGCGGCCAAAGCGCTGGAAACCCTGCACATTACCGAGATCGAGGCGCTGGGCAAGCCCTTTGACCCCAACCTGATGAACGCCGTTCAGCAGGTACCCGCGCCCGATGGCGCCGAAAGCGGCACGGTGGTCACCGTATACCAGAAAGGCTACCGCATCGGCGAGAGGATCGTGCGGCACGCCACGGTCGTGGTGGCCGAATAGTCCAAACCCAAAACGCCGGCACGCGGCGCTGTGATACAACCCGTTAAACCCAAACAACCAGATCAGTTTTCATCATTTGAGGGGCGGGAAGATCCCGCATACAACGAATATCGAGAGGAGTAAATCATTATGAGCAAGATTATTGGCATCGACCTTGGCACTACCAACAGCTGCGTCGCCGTGATCGAAGGCGGCGAGCCCGTCGTGATCGCGAACGCCGAGGGCGCCCGCACCACCCCGTCTGTGGTCGGCTTTACCAAAACCGGCGACCGTCTGGTGGGCCAGGTGGCAAAGCGCCAGGCCATCACCAACCCTGAAAACACCATTTCGTCCATCAAGCGCAAGATGGGCACCAACGAAAAAGTCCATGCCGACGGCAAGGACTACACCCCCCAGCAGATCAGCGCCATGATCCTGCAGAAGCTGAAGGCGGACGCCGAGGCCTATCTGGG
>CAMFSB010000283.1 GCA_945982465.1 uncultured Faecalibacterium sp.
TACGCCTGTTCAAAGCACACCATCCACCAGTGCGAAAAACACAATATCGAAAAGAGCTATCTTGAAAACCTGATTGCCTCCGCCACCGCCGATTATATCCTTGCCCCCGGTAAGCTGGAACAGATCGCCGACCGGGTGATTGCCGTCCAGCTTGCCGACCAGCGCCGGGAAAATCCCGAAAAGGAAATGTTAGAAGCGGAACTGTCCGAAAATGTCCGAAAACAAGATAACATCATGCGCGCCATTGAGGACGGAACCGGCAGCGCCCGGCTCTCTGCCCGGCTGCGTGATCTGGAAGAACAGGAAAGCATACTGCGTGCCCAACTGGCCGCCATTGATGAACCCGCCGCCGCGCCGGTCTATGACCGTGACCAGCTCATTTTTATGCTGTCCCAATTCCAGCGCGGCCCGGACGAACAGGACGAGGAATACAAGCAGCGGCTCATAGATACTTTTGTCCATGCCGTCTATCTCACTGACGAAATAGCCTTTGTGCAATTTAACATAACCGACCCCGAAAAAGCAGAAAGCACCACGCTCGAAAGCGTGATGCTTGATCTGCTCCACGGCAACCCCATCACGGAAAACCCCAGTAATTCGGGGCTTTCCGCCGGGTTCAACCGGGGTTCACTTGGTGGAGGCGATGGGAGTCGAACCCATGTCCGAAAGGAGTTTGGTATGAGTATCTCCGGGTGCAGGCAATCTACAGCATTCCCTCCACGCCACGCCGGTTGCCAGGCTAGCGCTTCAGTAGCTTCATGAGGTCATGACGGGCGGCAAAGCTTATGCCCGTTCACGTGCTGTGTCTAAGCACGCCCTGGCCCCACACGACACAAGAGTGGGCAGGACGGCGGCACTCAGGCCGCGGCTAACTGTACGTTATTGTCAGTTAATTTTTTTGGAGGATTGTAAAGCAGTTCCCCCGCTGCTACCCGCTGCTCAGGCCGCGCTCCCCCCGTCGAAACCATTACGCCCCCATAGTTCCGCACACATTGCTGTGCGCGAGGTGCTGACACTGAACGTATCTATTCTACCCGCCTTCCGGCAGGCAAAACCATTTTTGAACCGCTTATCCCGCCGCCGGCTGCGCGGCTCCCCGCAAAGCAGGGATCTTTCCGTCCGGAAAAGCCGGCCGGTGCGGCCTGTCAGTAATACCGGCCGTTAGATTTGACCGCGCGGTCGATCGAACGCCTGGCTGCGCGGTCCGCAGCGTCGGCGCGCTTATCGTAAAGCTTTTTACCTTTGCACAGGCCTAATTCCAGCTTGACGCGGCCCTGCTTGAAATACAGCGAAAGCGGCACCATCGTATAGCCCTGCAGCTTGCACTGCTGCCCCAGGCGCCGGATCTCGTTTTTGTGCGCCAGCAAGCGGCGCGGGCGGGTCGGCTCCTGATTAAAGATATTGCCCTGCTCGTACGGGCTGATGTGCATCCCCTTTACGATCAGATCACCATCCTCGATGTCGACCCAGCTGTCTTTCAGGTTTACCGTGCCCCTGCGCAGGCTTTTGACTTCGGTGCCTTTCAATTCAATGCCGGTCTCCAGCGCTTCGATCACGAAATACTCGTGGCGCGCTTCACGGTTGACTGCGATGCTTTTGGTCGCCGGCTTATTCTGTGGCTGCGCCATGGTTTCGCTCTCTCCTTTCCTGCGGTGGACTACCAGTATACTCGGTTCGGCACGCAAATGCAAGGCATATTTTGCCGTATTGCCTTCCCGCCCCCAGGAAATTCGCTGTCAGGCAATTTTACTTTGCAAGTTGTTTTGCAAAATCAAGGCTGCATTACAGTTCGTCCCGCCCCGAAAGCGCGCGGTACAGCGTGGTCTCATCGGCATACTCCAGGCTGGAGCCTACCGGCAGGCCATACGCCAACCGCGTGGCTTTCACGCCCAGGGGCTTTACCAGCTTTGCCAGATACATGGCGGTGGCTTCTCCCTCCACGGTGGGGTTGGTGGCCATGATGACCTCCTTGACCTCGCCGGTGTTCAGCCGGGCCAGCAGTTCCTTGATGCACAGCTGCTCAGCTCCGATGCCGTCCATCGGGCTGATCAGGCCATGCAGTACATGGTACAGGCCGTGGTACTCCCGCGTGCGCTCAAATGCGGCGATGTCGCGCGGGCTTTCCACCACGCAGATCACCGAACGGTCACGCTTGGGCGAGGCGCAGATTGGGCACAGCTCGCCCTCGGTATAGTCCTGGCAGACGCGGCAGCGGTGCAGCGAGGTGTGCGCCGTTTCGATGGCCTTGGCCAGTTCCAGCGCTTCGGCCGCCGGCATGCTCAGCACCTGATACGCCATACGTGTGGCGCCCTTGCGGCCGATGCCCGGGAACTTTGAAAATTCTTCGATCAGTTTTTCCAGCGGTGCGGCATTGTATCCCATGCGGCGTTCCCCCTGCCTGCGCGATCAAAGGCCGGGGATGTTCATGCCGCCGGTCAGCTTGCCCATTTCCTCGGCGGCCGCTTCATCCACCTTGGAAACCGTGGCGTTGAAGGCGGCAGCCACCAGATCCTCCAGCATCTCGATGTCGTCCGGATCCACAGCCTCCGGCTTGATCTTCACGCTGACCACCTCGTGCTTGCCGTTCATGGTCACCGTGACCAGTTCGCCGGAAGCGCTGGCCGTGTACTCGGTGGCTTCCAGCTCGGCCTGCTTGGCTTTCATGTCCTCCTGCATTTTTTGGGCCTGGCGCATCAGCGCGTTCATATCGGGGCGGCCATAGCCCTGCGGCATTCTTGCTTTCATGGTTGGGTTCTCCTTTTCAATTCATTTTGCTACGGTATATTCCGGCGCGCGCCAAAGCGTTGCTTAGCTGCCGCGTCTGGTTTTTTCATTATCCTGCACGATCACATCCAGCCCGCGGGCACGCAGGCTTTCCAGCGCCTGCTCCGCGTTGCCGGCGGTGTTGCGGCCTGCACGGTGCGGGTCGTACGGGCCAATGGGCCAGGCCTTGCCGGTGATCTCGGCGAGGATGCGCTTAATCAGGGCGTGGCTGG
>CAMFSB010000284.1 GCA_945982465.1 uncultured Faecalibacterium sp.
CAGAACGTTTTTGATCAGCACTGAGACCGAGCCGTCCGGGTCGTGCAAAAACTCCACATCCTCAATGGAGGCCAGCAGCTCGGCGGGGATCTTTACCTCGATGCCGCTTTGGCTGCGAATGCTGCGGCTTTCCATGCGGCGGATGCGGGCGGGCGTCACCGTCACCGGCTCGGCCGCGTCCACGGCGTCGGATTTTTCGATGTAATCGTCGAACGGCACAGCCGCCAGCGGAAATTCCTCCGCAAGCTGCCGGCGCACCGCCTCCGCCGAAACCTTATTGTCCACCGCCTGGTTGCGGATCAGCATGGCCACCTGGGCTTCCACATGCTCCTGGCCGTCGTAGGTGTCCTGCACGGCCTGCTCGGCCGCCTGCTGGATCACCGCCAGCTTTTTCCGGTCCGGCGGGGTCTGGCTGCACTGGAACACCACCGTGGAAAGGTAAAAATCCTTTTTGCCGTCGATGTCGTATTTCTTTTCCAGCAGGCGGACGGCGCCGGTGTCCAGATCGATCAGCGCGCCCTCCTCCACCTTGCCGGTCTGGGTGGGCAGGCAGGTGCGCTGCTGCAAAAGGGTATTGGTCTGCACGCCGCCGGCCTGCTCGGTAAAATGCACATAGCCGTTTTTGTAGTTCAGCTTGAGCACCGCCAGCCAGGGCTTGCCCTCGCAGTCAAAGTCCGCCACAGCCAGATCGCCGCTGGGGATGGTGGGGTGGGCGTGCATGTAGTCGAACATCACCCCGGCCACCCGGCAGGAAAAATCCACAAAATCCCGGTTACTGGCCAGCTCGCCGGCAAAGGCGGACTCCGGCAGAAAACGGCAGCTGCGCAGCTCGTCGCTGGCAAACAGCTTTTCGATTAGGGTCTGCAGGTAGGTGGTTTTTTAGGCGGTCAGCTCCATCCCCGCGCCGGAAAGCACCGGCGCGTCCAGCGTGGTGTCCAGCACATGTAATATGGCCTGATTGATGACGATCTCCATAGCATGTCCTCACTTGTTCAGCCCGACCGCCGCGCGGCGGGGCGCAGATGCCGGGAACAGGGTCCCAAAAACGGGAAAAGTATAGCATTTTGCCCCGCAAAAGTAAAGCGGCCGCGCCGGCCTTCCTTTTTTGAGCAAACAGGGCTTGCATTCAGCCGGCTACAACGTTATACTAAGGAGGGAACATCCCCTCGAGCGGCCTCTGCCCGGCCGCGTACGACGAGCCGACAGATTGTATCAAAAGGAAAGGAGAGCCCCTGTATGCAAATTCGGGAACCTATCGTGTTTGAGATCGCGCACCGCACCTGGTGCATCAACGAGTTCGGCATGGACGCGCTGTTTTTGCTGGAAGGCGACGACCGCGCCCTGCTGATTGATACGGGCACCAGCGTGTTCGATATCCCCGCTTTGGTCCGCCGCTATACGAATAAGCCCCTGACCGTGGCTCTGACCCACGGCCACATCGACCACGCCGGCGGCATCTCCTGGTTTGAGCAGGTGTACGCCCACCCGGCTGACTTTGCAATGGCCCGCCAGATCACCGTGGCTGACCGCGCGGACTACATTGGCATCATGACGCAGATGTCCGGGGATCTGTACGAGCTGACCCCGGCCCATGTGGCCAACGGCCCGTACGACACTCAGCTGCTGCCGCTGTGCGACGGCACGGTGTTCCATCTGGGCAACCGCGATGTGGTGGCCTACGAAACGCCGGGCCACACCCCCGGCGGCATGAGCTATCTGGATGTGCGCGAGCGCATCATCTACACCGGCGACGCATGCAACATGAACACGCTGCTGGCCTGCGGTACCGGCAGAGAGGCGGGCACCGTCAGCGGCCTGCTGGCGACCGCAAAAAAAATTGAGGGCTTGCATCCTTACTATGATCGCAATTATAATGGACATATCGGATATGCGGCAGCCATTACCCACATGGGCCCCATGCCGGAATGTCTGACCCGCGACTGCATTGCGCTGTGCGAAGCGCTGCTGGGCGGCAGCGTGGTCGGGGAAGCGACGCACAATCCCTTCCGCGGCGACTGCCTGATCGCACGCGGCGGCACCATGCAAATCGTTTATACCAGGGATCAGCTCGCCTGATCTCCGGTGATTTATAGAGCAGAAAGGAACAGGAGCTATGGCAAGAACGATCAAAACGAGGACGCTCTCCGGCACCAACAGCGCGGCGCCCCGCGCGTACGAAGCGCCGCACGCGCAGCTGGCCCGCAGGGCGGCGGCAGAGGGCGTGGTGCTGCTGAAGAATGAGGGCGGCCTGCTGCCGCTGGCGGCGGGCAGCCGTCTGGCGCTGTTTGGCGCGGGCGCGTCCAAAACCATCAAGGGCGGCACCGGCAGCGGCGATGTGAACGAGCGCGGCAGCGTGAGCATCTGGCAGGGCCTTGCGGACGCGGGCTAGCAGCTCACCAACGAAACCTGGTTGCGCGGCGACGACGAAACGTATGCCCAGGCCCGGCAGGAGTGGAAACAGGTCATCCTGCAAGACGCAAAAAAGCTGGAGGCCGAAGGCCAACTGGCCAGCTTCTTCTTTGCCTATTCGGCCCATCAGTTCGCCATGCCCGCCGGCGCGCCGGTGTACAAAACGGACGCGGATGCGGCCGTGTATGTGCTGAGCCGCATCGCCGGCGAAAACGCCGACCGTTTTGCCTCCGGCAGCGATTACTTCCTCAGCGAGGCAGAGCACCAGCAGCTGGCCGACCTGTGCGGCCTGTACGGGAAGGTGCTGCTTATCGTCAACGCGGGCGGCGTGGTGGATCTGTCGTTCCTGGTTGAGTTTCCGGCCATTAAAGGTGTGCTGGTAGTCTCCCAGCCGGGCATGGAGGGCGGCCACGCGGTGGCCGACGTGATAAGCGGCGCGGTCAACCCCAGCGGCAAGCTGACGGATACCTGGGCGCTGGATTACAAGGATTACCCCAACGCCGCCACCTTCTCGCACAACAACGGCAACGTGGAAAAGGAACTGTACGAAGAGGGCATC
>CAMFSB010000285.1 GCA_945982465.1 uncultured Faecalibacterium sp.
GCGCGGCTGGCCTTGGCCTGCGCCATCAGGCTGACAGCCTGCTCCAGCAGCTCAGTCGCCGCCTTGCGGTTAAAGCGCAGCCGGCTGCGGAAGTTGGCCAGGTGGGCCGTATCGGTAAACCGGGTGCAGCGCACGTTTTTCTGGCCCGCAAAGTCCATCGGGTGCCAGGTGTTGGAGGTTACAAACGCCAGGCCCATCGATGGGATCAGCAGATGGTCGATCTTATCCTCGGGGTGCATGGCGCAGGGGCACACGATCACCCGATAGCCGCGGGCCAGCGCCTCAGCACGCAGTGTTTCCAGCAGCAACCGCGCGGCCGCGCCGTATTCGTCGTGGAACACCACGATCTTTTTGGGGGCCAGCGTGCGCACCGTATCGGCAAAGAACACAGGCCCCTGCGGGGTGATGCCGGTGAGAAAGCGCAGCTGTTCTTCACCGCGGCGGTCGGTCTGCGGCAGCATCCGCGCGGCCAGGCGCTTGGCATAGCCGCGGATCTTTTCAAAATCGGTGCTGCAGGCGGCGGCGCGGCGGCTGTCCAGCAGAAGGCCGCCGGCCGAGGCGATGTAACGCGCCGCCCGCCCGCGCAGGCAGCTGTTTTTGCAGAACAGCGCCTCGATCTCGGCGCGGTGGGCGCGCAGCTTTTCGGCGTCCAGCGTGTGATACAGGCTTACCACCAGCTCGCTGGCGCCGGGGGCGGCCGGCTCCAGCACATGCGGCGCGGTCGCATCCACAACGGCGGTATTGTTTTGGTACAGGATCACGCCGTCCAGGCTGTCCGGGTCGCTGGAACCGTGGATCAGCTCCACCGGGCCGTCGGCCCGGGCCGCCAGCCGCTTCATCATGGTGGATTTGCCGCACCCCGGCCCGCTTTTGATCAATACAAGCTGCCGGCCGTTTTCGCGGCCCAGTGTGTCAAAATATCCCTTGAAGCCGGCCGGCGTGGTCGTGCCGAGGAAAAACTCGGCGGGTCTGCCCGTTTCTTTCATAGATCAACACCTCGCTTTTGCCCATGCTATGCAAAAACGGGGCTTTGCGTGAAAAAAGCCGGCCTTTTTCTGCGGGAATGCGCAAAACCGCCTGCGCAGGGGGCGGCTTTGGGGCCGGGGGTCAGTAGGTGTGGGTGCACACCTCGCCGATCTTGTCGCGCAAAGCGGTAAAATCGGCAAATGCGTCGGGCTTCTGCGCCGGGTTGCGCAGCAGCGCCGCGGGGTGGAACGTACCCATAAACAGCACGCCGCCTTTATCGATGAACAGGCCGGGCTCCTTGGTCACCGAAAAATCCGCCCGGATCAAGCGCTGGGCCGCCACGCGCCCCAAGCACACCACGATCTTGGGCCGCAGCAGCCGGAACTGATCGCGCAGCCAGGGCATACAGGCTTCGCTTTCAGCGGGCAGCGGGTCGCGGTTTTGCGGCGGGCGGCACTTTACGATGTTGGCGATATAGCAGTTCCTGCCCCGGTCCAGGTCGATGGCAAACAGGTATTTATCCAGCAGTTGGCCGCTGCGCCCCACAAACGGCAGGCCCTGCTCGTCCTCGCTCTGGCCCGGGCCCTCGCCCACGAACAGAACTTCGGCGTCGGGCACGCCCTGGCCAAACACCACATGGGTGCGCGTCTCGCACAATGGGCAGCGGCGGCAGACACTGCACTGGGCCTGTAAGGTTTGAAGATCCATCATTTTGCCCCCCAACAGCAATAGATGCTGTAAGTTTATCACAAAATCCAAAACTTGTCTTGAAGTTCGGGCTTGTTGTGCTAGAATAAAAGCATATAGGAAAACGCCGGTGTGTGCAAGCCCGGCGCAGAAAAATTTGGGAGGTAATTCATTATGGCAGATATGTTTGCGCCGCTGGTAGAACAGCTGAAGGCCAACCCCAAGACCATCGTGTTCACCGAGGGCAGCGATCCCCGTATTCTGGAAGCCGCCAGCAAGCTGCTGGCCGAAAAGGTGCTGAACGTTGTGATGGTCGGCGCCAAGGCTGATGTGGAAGCCGCCGCGCAGGCCGGCGGGTTTGATGTTTCCGGCGCGGAGATCATCGACCCCGAGACCTACGAGGGCTTTGACGAGATGGTCGCCAAGATGGTGGAGCTGCGCAAAGGCAAGATGACGGCCGACGAGTGCACTGCTCTGCTGAAAAAGTCCAACTACTTCGGCACCATGCTGGTGAAGATGGGCAAGGCCGACTGCCTGCTGGGCGGCGCGACCTATTCCACTGCGGACACTGTGCGCCCGGCGCTGCAGCTCATCAAGACCAAGAAGGGCGCGTCCCTGGTCAGCAGCTGCTTTATTCTGGACCGCGACTTCGGCGAAGAAGGCCTGAAGCGCATCGCAATGGGCGACTGCGCCATCAACATTGATTATCAGGATACCGTCGACAAGGCGACCGGCGAAGTAAAGCAGTCCGCCGCCTCCAAGCTGGCGGAGGTCGTGGTGGAAACCGCCAAGACTGCCCAGATCTTCGGCATCGACCCGAAGGTGGCTGTGCTGAGCTTCTCCACCAAGGGCTCGGGCAAGGGCGCTACCGTCCAGCTGAGCCACGACGCCACCGCCATTGCCCAGGAAAAGGCCCCCGAACTGGCCATCGACGGCGAGCTGCAGTTTGATGCCGCCGTTTCGCCCGAGGTCGCCAGCGTCAAGTGCAAGGGCAGCAAGGTCGCCGGCCAGGCCAACACCTTCATCTTCCCCTGCATCGAGGCCGGCAACATCGGCTATAAGATTGCCCAGCGCCTGGGCGGTTATGCAGCCTATGGCCCCATTCTGCAGGGCCTGAACGCCCCGATCAACGATCTGTCCCGCGGCTGCAATGCCGACGAAGTGTACAAGATGGCGCTGATCACCGCCTGCCAGGGCTGAAAAGGCCGCCTTTCGTACGTATAACCGCACCATGGCCCGCCGCCGGTATTCTGCCTGCGGCGGGCTTTTTGGGCGGCGGGCGGCCTTTTCGGTTTTTTGCTTGCATTCAG
>CAMFSB010000286.1 GCA_945982465.1 uncultured Faecalibacterium sp.
GCGCGATCACGCTGGAGCCGCTGCCGGAGCAGCCGCAGCGGGAAGCCCCTGCCCTCGCCCGGCCGGAAGCCCCGGCCAAGGCTGAAGTGGAGGAGCCCACCGGAGAGATCACGCTGGAGCCGCTGACGGAGCAGCCGCGGCGGGAAACCCCTGTCTCCGTTCAGCCGGCAGCCGCGGCCAACGCGGAGCGCGAGGCGCCCCCCGGGGGGGTCGCGCGGGCGCCGGCCCGGGCGTAGCCGGAGATCGCGGAGCCCCCCGGCGAGATCGCGCTGGAACCGCTGGCGGAGCAGACGATTGACGAGCAGACGGCCGGCGAACCACAGCCGGCGGAGAGCGAAGCGGCGGCGGCCGCTGTGCGCGGGCGCGCGCACACGGCGGCGATCCGGCTGTTCGGCACCGAGGAGGAGCCGGACGCCGAAGGACCCCAGCCGGCCGCAGAGCAGCCCGAAGCCGCCGCGGAGCAAACGACCAAAGAAACCGCGGAGGAGCAGCCTGAACCGGCCCCCGCCGCGACGGAATACGAGGACCCGGCGGACGCCGGCGCGGTGGCGCAGACGCTGGAAAAGACGGTGGCCCGGCTCACGCTGCGCACGGCGCTGACCGGAATCCTGGCCGCGGCGCTGCTGGTGCTGGGCCTGATGGCGCAGGGCGTTGTGCCCCAGATGGCCGCGCTGGACCCTGAGCTGGCCCCGGCTGCGTTTTTGGGCGTGAACCTGGTGCTGCTGGCCGCGGCTGCCGCTGTTTCGTACCCGATTTTGTGCGACGGCCTGCTGGGGCTGGTGAAAAAGCCTTCGCCGGATACACTGCCGGCTCTGGCCGCTGTGGCGGCGGCGCTGCAGCTGGCGGTGTGCCTGCTGCTGGGCGCCGCCTTTGACCCGGCCAAGGTGACGCTGTTCGCGGCCGCTGCCGCTCTGCTGCTGTTTGCGGACACGCTGGGCAGCCGGCTGATGGCGGCTGTGGTGCGGGATAACTTTGAATTGGTGAGCGCGGGCGTGGACCACGAGGCCGCCTACCGGCTGCGGGACCAAAAGCTGGCGCAGACGCTGGCCGCCGGTATGGACGAGGACGAGCCGGTGCTGCTTTTGAACCGGCCAGCCGCCTTGGTCAAGGGCTTTTTGGCGCAGAGCTTTTCGGCCCGGCGCAGTGACCGCACCGCCCAAAAGCTGGCCCGCGTGCTGCTGGGCACGGCGGCTGTGTGCGCGGTGATCGCGCTGGCGCGCGGCGGCCCGCTGAACATGGTAACGGCCTTTGCCGGCGTGCTGTGCCTGGGCGCGCCGCTGTCGGCCACGCTGATCTCCGCTGTGCCCAGCCTGCTGATGCAGCGGGCGGCTTCGCGCGTGGGGGCGGTGATCCCGGGCTGGTACAACATTGCCCAGCTGGGCCAGGTGGATATGATCCAGGTGGACGCCAGCGAGCTGTTCACCCCGGCCTGCGCGCAGCTGTTCGGCATCAAGACCTTCCAGAAAGAGCGCATCGACCTGGCAATTTTGTACGCCACCAGCATTTTGATCGCGGGCTGCAACACGCTGGAAGGGCTGTTCCGCGAGATGATCGAAAACAAGACCGAAATGCTGTATGAGGTGAAAGACCTGCAGAAAAAGCCGGGCCTGGGCTTTACCGCCTGGTGCGACAACTGCCGCGTGGTGCTGGGCACCCGCGCTATGATGGCGCTGGAGGAGATCCCCCTGCCTGCGCTGGACTACGAAAACCGCTATTCCAAGGACGGGCGGCATCAGGTGCTGTACCTGGCCGTGTCGGGCAAGCTGTACGCCATGTTCCTGCTGGGCTATACCGGTGAGCGGGGCGTGGCCCACAGCATGGCCACGCTGCGCCGGGAGAACATCCGCCTGCTGGTGACGGCCGAGGACCCCACCCTGACGGCAGAGCGCATCGAGGCGGCCTATCATCTGGAACGAGGCTTTGTCAAGGTGCTGTCGGCGCAGGAGCAGGCCGCCCTGGCGCCGGCCACCCAGTACCTGCGCGCTTCGGAGGGCTGCATGATGCACCTGGGCGGCTTTGCCAGCCTGGTGGGCGGCCTGAAAGCGGCCGCCGGCGCCGACGAGGGCGAGCGCAGCGCCTGCACGGTGCAGCTGGTTTCGGTGCTGTTCTCGGTGCTGCTGGCGCTGTTTTTGAGCGTGACCGGCGGGCTGACCGGCGTTTCGCTGCTGGCGGCGCTGCTGTATCAGATCGCGTGGAGCGCGCTGAGCGTGGCCATTACACTGACCAAGAAATATTAAGGCGGGCCCGGCGGCCGGGCCTGCGCGGATGCTGCAACGGCGGGGAGGCGTGACGGATGTACAAAATGGCTTCGTCCCAGATGTCCATGTTTGATTTTGTGCTGCCCTACGGCGGCACACTGGACGAGACAAACCGCTGGGTGCGCCTGGCCCGCGCCATCGACTGGGAACAGCTGGAGGAACGCTACAGCGCCCACTTTGGCACGGGCGGCAAGCGGGCCATGCCGGTGCGGCTGGCCTTTGGAACACTGGTGGTGCGCGAGGCACTGGGCCTGAGCGACCGCGAGACCGTGCGTCTGATCGCCGAAAGCCCGTACATGCAGTATTTTGTGGGGGCGGCCGGTTTTTCGGGCCAACCGCCCTGTGTGCCGGCCACGCTGGCAAAGTTCCGCCGCCGCATCCCGCCGGAGGAAGTGGCCGCGGCGGTACGGCTGTTCAAACAGTTTTCACAGGAAAAAAAGCGATAAGCGCGGCCGCGCGGTGGTATACTGTACAGTAGAAGCCGCTGTGCGGGTGCGGCGCTTGCCCCGCCGTGCGGAAAGCCGGCACCGACAGCCTGTGTGCCGCCGGGCGCAGAATGCGGGCGCTGTGCCGGAAAAGCCTTGACTTTTACAGGGTTTTTGGTATCATAAAGGCATAAACAGGAATTGTTCCTATTTTATGAGACTCGACCGATTTTATCAATCATAAGGAGGACTTGACCCATGGAACTGAAAGGAAGCAA
>CAMFSB010000287.1 GCA_945982465.1 uncultured Faecalibacterium sp.
AGAACCTGACCGCGCTGGAAAATGTGGAGCTGGCCAGCGAGATCTGCCGCGACCCGCTGGACCCCACCGAGACCCTGCGCAGCGTGGGTCTGGGCGAGCGGCTGAACAACTTCCCGGCGCAGCTTTCCGGCGGCGAGCAGCAGCGGGTGTCCATTGCCCGCGCACTGGCCAAAAACCCCAAGCTGCTGCTCTGCGATGAGCCCACCGGTGCGCTGGACTACCGCACCGGTAAGCAGGTGCTGGGTCTTTTGCAGGATACCTGCCGCAAGACCGGACGCACCGTCATTGTTATTACCCACAACACGGCACTGACCGGTATGGCCGACCGCATCATTCAGGTGCGCAGCGGCCGCATCGTGTCCAATCGGGTCAACGAGCACCCGGTGCCGGTGGAACAGATCGAGTGGTGAGTACTGTGCAGAAAAGTTACCGCAAAAATATCCTGCGCGAGATGAAAAGCAGCATCAGCCGGGTGGTGTCCCTGTTTGGCATCGTGGCGCTGGGGGTGATGATGCTCACCGGCCTGATGTGCATTGCCCCCGATATGCGCTCTGCTGCCCAGAAGTACTATGTGCAGCAGAATGTGTTCGACCTGCGGGTGCTGTCCACCCTTGGCCTGAGTCAGAGCGATATCGACGCCATTGCCGCTGTGGACGGTGTGGACGCCGTGCAGGCGGTGAAGTATCAGGACGTGGAAGGCCACTGGACAGGGGACGAGCAGACCACGGTGGCGCGGCTGTATCAGCTGCCTGCCGACCCGCAGGCCGATACGCCGGAGAATATGAACCGCCCGGTGCTGCTGTCCGGCCGGATGCCGGAAGCTGCCGGGGAGTGCGTGGTGCATGTGATGGGCCACGGCAGCCCGGTGGAGCTGGGCACCCAGCTGACCCTGCCCGAGGAGACCGAAGGGGTCAGCGGGCAGGTGTTCACGGTGGTGGGTACGGTGCAGGACCCGCTGCATTTTTCCTCCGATTCCGAGAGCAGCACTGTGGGCGATGGTCAGCTGGACTACATCCTGTTTGTGCCGGAGGGCACTTTGACCGCAGATTATTATACGGTGTGCTATATCAAAGCGGAAAACGCCGGGCTGTATGATAATTATTCCGATGAATATCAGGCCGCAGTGGATGCCGTAGCCGAAAACCTCAAGGCCATTCAGGGCGTGCAGTGTACCGCCCGGCGGGAAGAGCTGATGGACACCGCCAACGACAAGCTGACCGAAGCGCGCGCGGAGTACAACAGCCAGAAGGCCGAAGCCGAACGCCAGTTCGCCGAGGCGGAGGCAAAGCTTGCGGACGCGCAGCAGCAGCTGGACGCCGCCAAGGCGCAGCTGGAAGCCGGTGAAAAAGAGCTTGCCGCCCAGAAAGCCGCCCTGCCGGACACCATGCAGAGCGGTGCGGACAAGCTGGTGAGCAGCGAAGCGCAGGTGCTGGAATTTGAGGAGCAGCTGCAGCAGATGGAGCTGCTGGTCAACCTGAAAAAGGTGGCCGACCCCCTGCTGCCCTACGCAGAAGCCGCCCTGCGCAACGCCGAAAAGGCGCTGGACGAGGCCGAGCCGGAGGACGAGGATTACATTGAACTGCGGGATGCGCTGGCCAAGGCGCAGGCCGCTTACGACAACATCTATAACCAGCTGCAAGGCTATCAGCAGCAGCTGGACGCGGGCAAGCGGCAGATGTACCAGCAGGGGCTGATCTCCTCGGCAAACCTTTCCAACGACCAGCTGGTGACCGAAGCCAAGGCTGCGCTGCGCAAGATGAAATTGCAGCTTTTGCAGGGGCAATTGCAGCTGACCACCGGCACCGCCAGCGCCTACACCCAGTTCGCTGCCGCACAAAAGCAGCTGGAAGAGGGCTGGGCAGAGTACAACGCCGGGCAGACCCAGTTGGAAGCCTCCCGCACTGAGTACGAGAGCCAGAAAGCTGAGGCAGAGCAGAAACTGGCAGACGGCCTTGCCCAGCTGAACGACGCCGAGGAGCAGGTGAGCCAGATCAAAAAAGGCGAGTGGTATGTGCTGGACCGCACCTCCACCATGAGCTGCGTCACCTTTGCCCAGTACGCCGACCGCATGGACGCCATTGCCCGGGTGTTCCCGGTGTTCTTCTTCCTTGTGGCGGCGCTGGTGGCTACCACCACCATGACCCGCATGGTGGACGAGAACCGCCTGCAGATGGGCACCTTAAAGGCGCTGGGCTACTCCAATTTCAGCATCGCGGGCAAGTATTTGTTTTACGCGCTGCTTGCCACTATTCTGGGCAGCATCGTCGGCATGGTGGTGTGCTTTGTGGTATTCCCCATCATTATCTGGAACGCCTATCAGCTGGTGTTCACCCTGCCCACCTTCACCCTGCACTTCTACCCGGGCATGGCAGCTGCCAGCGTGGGCATCAGCGCTGCCGTCATCGGCTTTGCCACATGGTACGCCTGCCGTTCCAGTCTGGCCGAAAAGACCGCAGCTTTGCTGCTGCCCCGGGCCCCGGTGGCGGGCAAGCGCATCCTGATGGAGCGCATCACCCCGCTGTGGTCCCGGATGTCCTTCTCCCAAAAGACCACAGCCCGCAACCTGTTCCGGTATAAAAAGCGGTTCTTCATGACCGTGCTGGGCGTGGCGGGCTGCACCGCGCTGCTGCTCTTCGGCTTTGGCATTCAGGACTCGCTGCTGGCCATCGTCACGAAGCAGTCTACCGAGCTGACCCACAACGATATGTCCATCACCCTCAGCGACCCCAAAGCCCTGACCATGGAGCAGGGGCTGGCAGAGGAGCTGGACAGAAACAGCGCCGTGCAGAACTGGAGCGCGGTATATACCAAATCCACCACCATCTACAATGCCGAAGGCGAGAGCGCAAGCGTGAGCATCGTGGCCGCCGCCAAGGCCAGCGACCTGACCCGGTACGTCACCTTCCGCACCCGCAAGGGGCACAAGGCCATCGGCTTTGACAGCGGCAGCG
>CAMFSB010000288.1 GCA_945982465.1 uncultured Faecalibacterium sp.
AGGCCGCGATGAAAAAATACCCGCATACGCTTTCGGGCGGGCAGCGCCAGCGCGGGATGATCGCCATGGCGCTGGCCGGCAAACCCCGCCTGCTGATTGCCGACGAGCCCACCACTGCCCTGGATGTGACCATTCAGGCGCAGATCATGGCGCTGCTCAAGGAGCTGCAGGCCGAAAACGGCATGAGCATCCTGCTCATCACCCACGACATCGGCCTGGTGGCGCAGATGGCTGACCGGGTGCTGGTGATGTACGCCGGGCAGATCGTGGAGCAGGGGGATGTGCGCACCGTGTTCAAACAGCCGGCCCACCCCTATACCCGCGCGCTGCTGCAAAGCGTGCCCTCCATCCGCGACGACGCTGCCCGCCGGCTGCAGTCCATCCAGGGTACCGTACCCGAGCATTACCAGCAGATCACCGGCTGCCGCTTTGCCTCCCGCTGCCCGTTCGCGGCGGTGGAGTGCGAAAAGCCGCAGCCGATGCGGCAGGTGGGCGGCGGGCATTTTGCCCGCTGCAACGTTGCAAAGGAGGATGCGTAAATGGAACAGACCCCTCTTTTGCAGGTGGAGCACCTGAAAAAATACTACCCCGTCAAGGGCGGGCTGGTCACCCATACTGTGGGCTATGTGCACGCGGTGGACGATGTGAGCTTTACGCTGAACGAGGGCGAAACACTGGGCCTTGTGGGCGAATCGGGCTGCGGCAAAAGCACCGTGGGCCGGCAGATCGTCGGGCTGGAAACGCCCACCGGCGGCCGCGTGCTGTACAACGGCCGCGACCTGCACGCTTTGTCCGCAAAGGAGCTGGCCGGGGTGCGCACCCAGCTGCAGATGGTGTTTCAGGACAGCTTTTCCTCGCTCAATCCCCGCAAGCACATTTCCGAGATCCTGTCGGCGCCCATGCTGTACCACGGCCTGGCCGATAAGGGCAATGTGGACCAAAAGGTAGACCGCCTGCTGGAGCTGGTGGGCCTGCCCAAGAACGCCAAGAATCGTTACCCGCACGAGTTTTCGGGCGGGCAGCGCCAGCGCATCGGCATTGCCCGCGCGCTCAGCCTGGAGCCGCGGCTCATCGTGTGCGATGAGCCGGTGTCGGCGCTGGATGTGTCCATCCAGGCCCAAATCTTAAACTTGTTCTGCGACCTGCAGCAGGAGCTGAGGCTGACCTACCTATTCATCGGGCACGGGCTGGCGGCGGTGAACTATGTTTCCGACCGTATCGCGGTGATGTATCTGGGCCAGTTGGTCGAGATCGCCGACGCCGCCGAGCTGTTCGCCCACCCGGCCCATCCCTACACCCAGGCGCTGTGCGATGCGGCCCCCGTGCCCGACCCGGACGACCGGGGCCGCAAGGGCATCCTGCTGAAAGGGGAGATCGGCTCCGCCATTGACCCGCCGGCGGGCTGCCGCTTTGCACCGCGCTGCCCGTTTGCCACCGACGCCTGCCGCACGGCCCAGCCGCCGCTTGTGCCGGTGGCCCCCGGCAGCACCCATCTGGCCGCCTGCCCGGTGGCAGTGCAGCAGCAAAAGGAGGGCGCCTGAATGCCGAAGTATATTGCAAAACGCATCCTTGTGGCCATTCCGGTGCTGCTGGGCATCACCATCATCGACTACGCGTTGTGCAGCGCGGCCGGCAGCCCGCTGGCCATGATGATGACTGCCCGCACCTCGGCCGGCGCGCTGGAACAGCGTGCCATCCTGATGGGACTGGATCAGCCGGTGTATATCCAGTATCTGATTTGGCTGGGGCAGGTGCTCCAAGGCAACCTGGGCACCAGCTACAAGACCTTTGAGCCGGTGAGCCAGATGATCGCCAGCCACATCGGCCCTACGCTGCTTTTGATGGGTGTCAGCCTGCTGGTCAGCCTGCTGATCAGCCTGCCTGCCGGCATCTACAGCGCCACGCGGCAGTATTCCAAGGGGGATTACGCCGTGGTGGGCGGTTCGTTTTTGGCCAGCGGCGTGCCCAGCTTTTTCCTGGCGCTGCTGCTGATCTACGTGTTTACTGTGCGGCTGGGCTGGCTGCCCTCCTCGGGCATGACCACGCTGGGCGCCGGCGGCGGCTTTTGGGACGTGGTGCAGCACATGGTCATGCCGGTGATCGTGCTGGCCGTGGGCATGGCGGGAACCAATGTGCGCTACTTCCGCAGCGCCATGCTGGAAATTCTGCAAAAGGACTACCTGCGCACCGCCCGGGCCAAGGGCATCGGGCATTTCAGGGTCATCAACAAGCACGCGCTGCGCAACGCCCTGCTGACCGTGATCACCGTCATCGGCATGGAGATCCCGGTGCTGTTCGGCGGCGCGGTGGTGGTGGAGCAGGTGTTCAGCTGGCCGGGCCTGGGCCTGTTGACCATGAGCGCCATCAACAGCCGCGACTACCCGGTGATCATGGGCGTGTGCCTGTTTTCGGCCGTGGTGGTGCTGATCGGCAACCTGGTCACGGATATTCTGTACGCGGTGGCGGACCCCACCATTCAGCTCAAGTAAGGGGGGCGCAGCCATGTTTCAACGCAATCAATACGTCCGCGAGCAGGAGCGCAAGGCGGCCGCACGTGCCAAAGCGGCGGCCGAGCGCACCCGCCGCCGCGCCGAGATCCCCGAAAGCGAGACCTACCTGCAAACGGTGTGGCGGCGCTTTCGCCGGCACCGTCTGGCCATGATCAGCAGCGTGATTTTGCTGGCCATTGTGGCGGCGGCGCTGATCGGCCCGTTCTTTTTAAAGTATGGCCCTACCGACATTTCCTCGTCGTTTGCCAAAGGCCCCAGCGCCGAGCACTGGCTGGGCACCGACCAGACCGGCCGCGACGTGCTGGCCCGGCTGCTTTCGGCCATCCGCATCAGCCTGCTGGTGGGCGTGGCTGCCGCCGGCGTTTCCTCCGTGGTGGGCGTGGGGCTGGGGCGGGTGGCCGGGGAGTGCGGCGGCGGGCGGGGTGTGGGCG
>CAMFSB010000289.1 GCA_945982465.1 uncultured Faecalibacterium sp.
TGGGTTGGTTTGGGGGGGTGGTCGAGGGGGGCGGGGGGGGGCGGGTGTTTGGCGGGGGGGGGGTGGGGGTGGGGCTCGGCGGGGTCCTGGAGCAGTTTGGGGTTGGGGGTGTTGTTCCTCTTGTTCAGCTTGCCGAAACGCAGCACAAAGCCCAGCGCCACGGCCTCCAGAATGAACAGGCAGCTGGTGGTAGCCACCGAGCCGTTGGCCGCGATGGTGGAGCCGTCAGCGGCAAAGCCCTTGAAGGTGCTGGCCACCACGTCGGCAAACGCGGCCACGACCAGGATGCAGAACAGCCAGCAGAACAGCAGAAACAGCTTTTTGCCCAGCTTGCCGATGTACTCTTCGATGATGTAGCCGATGGTGCGGCCCTTGTTTTTGACCGAGGCGTACATGGCGCCAAAGTCCTGCACGGCGCCGAAGAATACGCCGCCGATCAGCACCCAGCACAGCACGGGCACCCAGCCGAACACAGCCGCCTGGATGGGGCCGTTGATGGGGCCTGCGCCCGCGATGGACGCAAACTGATGGCCGAACACCACGGCCGTGTCGGCGGGCTCGTAGTCCACGCCGTCCTCAAACTCATACGCGGGGGTCTTTGCTTTGGGATCGATGCCCCAGGTCTTTGCCAGCCAGCGGCCGTATACCAGATACGCGCCCACCAGCACGACCAGAGCAATGATCATCATGGTCAAACCGTTCATTGCAGTGATTTCCTCCTCACACGGTGCACGCTTCGCGGGCGTGCGGTTTTTGCAGTCGCTGCGCGCCCTTGCGCGCAAGACAGCCGCCGTGTACAAACGCGGCGGCACCGTGTATCATAGCACCCCGAAACTGCTTGTCAATTGATAATTCATATTTTCTTAACATGTTACAAAAAGCTGCTGGCGGCAAAAGGTGAATTTGTCCGATTTTTACAATGAAAAAATTTCATCGTTTCACAGGTAAAACCTGCACAAATTTCAATGCTTTTCTTTGGCAGGGTGCCGCGTCAGAGCAAGCGCGCCCGGTGGGGATGTGCATCCGCCCGAACGGTGTTGCGTGCGCGCAGAAAACGGAGTGCGCAGCCCTGCTCCACCCGGCGCAGGGCTGCAGCCACACATCAGCCAGACGCAGGAGCGTGCGCAGCTTTCGTGCAAAAACACCCGGCAAAGCTGCATTTTGCCGGGCGCGGGGCTGAAGCTGCTGTGCAGCAATCTGCCGGGAGAGGGATAAGCTTACAGCGCGGCAAGCTTCCAAAATGCGGTGTGCAGCGGCCCGCCGGGAGCGGAATGCGCGGCAGCGTGCGAAAGCATTTTCTGCCCCTGAGTTCGGCGCAGCCGAGCACGCCCGCCGCGCCCGTCTGCCAGCCTTGCACCGGCTGTGTAAGGCTGGTATAATGAGCAGCAGAGGGGTCCATTTTATGCCGGAAATCCCCCGGTTTTCGATGCAAAGCTGCTGCATTTTCCCCGCAAAGCAAAGGAGCCGCCATGCGCTGTGTGAATTTTTTGATCAAGCCCGCGTCCAGCCTGTGCAATCTGCGCTGCCGCTATTGTTTTTATGCAGATGAGGCCGCCCACCGCACCCAGCCCAGCATGGGCATCATGTCCGAAGCCACGGCAGACGTTTTGCTGGGCGAAGCGTTCCGCACGGTGGACGCAGGCGGCACGGTCAGCTTTGCCTTTCAGGGGGGCGAGCCTACCGTGGCCGGGCTGGAGTTTTTCCGGCAGTTTGCTGCCAGGGCGCATACGCTCTGCCCTAAAGGCGTCAAAATGAACTTTTCCATCCAGACCAACGGCACGCTGCTGGACGAGGAATGGGCAGAGTTTTTCCGGCAGGAACGCTTTCTGGTGGGGCTTTCGCTGGACGGCTTCAAGGACCTGCACGACCACTGCCGGGTAGACGCGGAGGGCGCGGGCACCTGGAACCGCGTAGCCAAAGCCGCACGGCTGCTGCAATCCCGCGGGGTGGAGGTAAACGCCCTGTGCGTGGTGACCGGCCAGTGCGCCCGCAGCCCCGAAAAGGCGTACAACAGCTTAAAAAAGCTGGGCTTGCGGTATTTGCAGTTCATCGCCTGCCTGGACCCCATCGGCGTGCAGCGGGGTGGCCAGCCCTATTCGCTGACGCCGGAGGCCTACGGCAGATTTTTGTGCCGGCTGTTCGATCTGTGGTACGCCGACTGGGCTGCCGGCCGGTATTGCAGCGTGCGCCTGTTTGAGGATTATGTCCATGTGCTGCTGGGCGACGGGGCCAGCACCTGCGCCGCCTGCGGGCAGTGCGGGGCGTACTTTGTGGTGGAAGCAGACGGTTCGGTGTACCCTTGCGACTTTTTTGTGCTGGACGAATGGCGCATGGGCCGGCTGGGCGAAACGCCGCTTTCGGCCATGGCGCACAGCGAACGGGCCGCCGCCTTTTTGCAGTGGGGCCGCGAAAAGCCCGCCGAATGCGTCGGGTGCCGCTGGCGCGCGCTGTGCAACGGCGGCTGCAAAAACGACTGGGTGACCGGCCCGGACGGACGGCCACACAACTACCTGTGCACGGCGTTCGACATGCTGCTGACCCACGCCGCACCCCGCCTTGCGGCCGTTGCGCGGGCCGAAGCCCGCGCCCGGGGCGTATAACGGCTTTGGTCGGACGGCTTTCTTGAAAGAAAGCCTGGCAAAGAACGTTTATCCCGGCAAAATTGCATTTTGCCGGAACATAAAAAGTAATTATGGGCGTCGGCGGTCAGGCGAACCGGCTGTTCCGGAACCGGCCGGGTTTGCGGCCATTGCCGCACACGCCTGCCGCCCGGGAAACGTTGTCCCCGGCAATCCATCCAGACCAATAAAAAGGTCCTGCGCAAAATACCTTTGCGCAGGACCGAATTTTTTGTCTCCGTTTTTTTCAAGAAGCGGGAAAAGGCAGGCTTTGGGCCGCTGCGCTTTGAATCCTCCGCGGAAAGCCCTTTGCAAAGC
>CAMFSB010000290.1 GCA_945982465.1 uncultured Faecalibacterium sp.
GCTTCTGAGCACCAGCGTCATCAGCGGGACCTTCGCAAAGTATGTCACCAGCGATCAGGCCAGCGACAGCGCCCGCGTTGCGAAGTTCGGAGTGACGGTGACGGCCAATGGCACAATGTTTGCAAAACAGTATACGAAGACCGATGTAGGCTATACCGGTACGTACTCTGTAAACACGACAGACACCGTCAATCTGGTCGCACCTGGTACCTCGGGTTCCTTGACGAGTATGGCACTTAGCGGCACACCGGAAGTAGCTGTTCGCGTTAGCTATAAAGCGGATGACATAGTAATTAATGGTTGGACGTATTCTGATGGTTCATTCTATTGCCCGATTGAGATTACAGTAGGATCGACTGTTGTCAAGGGTTTGGATTATGCGAGTGCTACTGAGTTCAAAAACGCAATCGAATCGGCGATCAATGCGGCAATGAAGGACTGTGATCCGCTAACGGAATTGAGTACAGTTGATGTAAGTGATTTTGCCATTTCCTGGAAGTGGAAATTTGAGAATGGCCATGACGAAAAAGATACTTATCTCGGTAATCAAGCGGCAAACGATCATGCATCGACGATTTCGCTAAAGATTACCACGACTGTCACTCAGATCGACTAATCTCACCCCTCACATCCCCTCTGCGCCCGCCCCGGCCCCTGCGGCCGGCCGCGGCACAGCGGCATAAAGCACATTCACCGGGAACCGTCCCCCCGCTGCACAGCGTGGCAGCGCGGCGGGGGGCCTTTCCCGGCTGTTCCGGGGGCCGAAGCCGGTGCATCCGCTTCGGCCTCCCGAACAGCCGGGAGCGTAAACCGCCGGGCGCGCCCCGCGCCCCGCTTTGTTGGAGAATACCGTGAAGCAGACAAAGCCCGCACAGGCACAATCGAATAACAAGCGCACGGCCGCGGCTGTTGCGGCTGCCTGCCTGCTGTTGCTGCTGGGCGTCGTGATCACCGCGGCCCTGCTGGGCCAGCGGCTTTCCGGCGTGGCCCCCAGCGACGAGGGCGTCATCGCGCTGGAGCCGGGCGCCGGCGGCTCGTCCGGCCCGGGCGGCTCCGGCGCCGGCGAGGGTACAGGCGAGGGCGAGGGTACAGGCACAGGCTCCGGCTCCGGCGGCAGCCGCCGCCCCTCCGCGGGCGCAGGCGGCGGCTATGCCGGCTTTTACGCCGAGGATTCTGACCACCCCTGGGCCGCCCAGACCACCGCCAGCATCTTCCATGTCTCCTACGATGAGACCGGCGAGGTTACCGTCCGCTCCGAAAATGGGGCCGACGATAAAGTGTTCGCCCCCGGCGTTTCGGCCGATTACAGCTTTACGTTCAAAAACGTGGGCACCGTCGCGCTGGATTACACCATGTACATCAACACATGGATCGAGCCGCTGGGCCTGAATATCCCCATCGAAGCCCGCGTCAACTGCTACGACGGCACATGGCTGGGCAGTACGGGCGGCGATTGGGTGCCCGTGCTCTCGCTGGACGGCAGCACCGACACCGCCACTCTGGCCGCCAACCACTACGCCTGCTATACGCTGGAATGGCGCTGGCCCTTTGAGACCGTTGACGAAAACGGCAGCATCATCCCCGGCGATACGCTCGACACCCTGCTGGGCGACATGGCCGCCGGCCAGGAGCTTACGCTGACCATCCAATTCACCGTCTACGCCGAAGAAAGCGCCGATCCCAATGCAAGCGGCGGCCTTGCCCCGCGCACCGGCGATCAGGCCCGCCTGCTGCTGTGGCTGCTGCTGGCGCTGGCCGCTGTGCTGGTGCTGGTACTGCTGTGGCTGCTGCCGGTGCTCAGGCGCCGCAAACAGGCCGCCGCTCCCGCCGCCGATCTCCCCGCCGGGGATGACGCCCCCGCCGCTGCGGCCCCGCCTGATACGGCCGCCGCCGCCGCGCCCGCCCCGCCGGGCAGCGCACCCCCCGCGGCCCCGGCCGATTTACCTGCCCAGGGCGGCGAAGCGCCCCAAAGCTGACCCGCGGCCCCGCCGCCCCCAATACACACCGCCGCGGCCCCGGCCGCCGCGGCTGACCGAACATCCCCCGCGGCCCCGGCCGCGGCCAACGCGCCGCCGCGCACGAGGCTGATCTGGAATGAAACAACCAACCAAACCCAAAAAACACAGCGCGCTGTGGCGGCGGCTGGCGCTGGTGGTGCTGGGGCTTTTGCTGGGCGTCAACGCCTATCTGGCCAATGCCCGGGGGCTGGGCGGCAACCAGCTGCCCATGCCGTTCGGCACCGGGTTCGCGGTGGTGCTTTCCGGCAGTATGGAGCCGACCCTGCATGTCAACGACCTGCTGGTGGTGCGCCGCGCCGACCAGTACAATGTGGGCGACATTGTGGTGTACCAAAGCGGCTATGAGCTGATCGTGCACCGCGTCATCGCCGCCGACGGCGATACGCTGGTTACCCGCGGCGACGCCAACAACGCCGCCGACCCGCCCATCGATGTGTCGGCGGTCAAGGGCGTGGTGGCCGCCCGCGTGCCTGTGCTGGGCACAGTGGTCAGCGCCCTCAAAACGCCCACGGGCATTCTGGTGCTGCTGGTGTGCGCCTTTGGCCTGATCGAGCTGTCGTACCGCCGCCAAAAGGACGCGGACGACCGCGACCTCGAAGCCATCAAGGCGGAGATCCGCCGCCTGAAAGCCGACGCCTCCGCGGCGGAGCAAGCGGCCGCGCCCGCAGGGCAGGACGCCCCCGCCGGGGAGCACGCGGCCACCGCGGCGCAGGACGCTCCCGCCGGGGAGAATACCGCCGCCGAAGCACCCACCGAGCCGAGCGCCGCCCCCGCCGAAGCGTCCGCAGGGCCGAACACCGCCCCCGCCGGGGAGCAAACGGCCACCGCGGCGGAGCCGCCCGCACCCCCGCCCGGCGCGTGAAGCGGAAGGCCCGCCCCGCGCGACGGGGCGGCGCGGGGGGGGG
>CAMFSB010000291.1 GCA_945982465.1 uncultured Faecalibacterium sp.
CACAGCGGATAAATGCTGATCGGCCGCAGGCCATCCTTGTGTTTCAATAGCCGCTCTGCGGCTATTATAACACAATCCTCACTGTTCGGCAATTCCGCCCGCGGAATTTGCCCCGGCCGCTTTGCCGAACATAAAAAGAGCCGATCCGCCTATAAAACGAATCGGCCCTGCGCATTTATTTCATTTTACATCCCGCGCGCTCAGGCCTGCGCCTGCTGGGCGGGATAATACAGGTTATTGGCAATGAACTCCAGCTTATCTTTCAGCACCAGCTCCAGATTTGCGATGGCGTGCACCATATTGGTCGCAGAATCGTTCACCTCCAGCAGCTGGCAGATATCCACGTTTTCCATCGCCAGCACCGCCTGAAGCTTTTCGCCCTCCGCGTTCAGGATATGGCTCATTGCGGTTTCTTCCAGCGCGATGCTCGCCACCAGATCGGTAACCGCCTGGCACATCGTCATGGGATGATCGGACATTGCGATCACAGGCATAGACATAACACTCATACCTCCCGGATTCGTTTGATACGCCAGTCTATGCCGCGCGCCGGGCGGATGTGATGCTTTTTGCGGCGGTTCAGTCCTTTTGCTTTGTTCTTTCGATGATCTCGTGATACCCGCCCGGGCCGTACTGGATGCAGCGGTTGATGCGGCTGATGGTCGCGGTGCTGATCTCGACGGTCTTGACGATCTGCTCGTAGGTCTTGCCGTCCAGCAGCATTTTTGCCGCCTGCAGGCGCTGCGCCATATCGTTCAGTTCCTTGATCGTGCACAGGTCCTCAAAAAATTTATAGCAATCCTCCTTGTTTTTCAAACAAAGGATCGCTTCAAACAACGCATCCGTCGCTGCGTTGTGCACACTGCCGCGCTCCGCCATATCTGCCTCCCATTCTCTGCCAGGGTCTCTGTACCGGAATGGTACCACTTTAGCACTTTCGCATAGTAAAGTCAAGGCTGCGTGTCCGATCCCCTGCATTTCCCGCGAAGCGGGCCCGGCGCCTGGCATACGCGCACCGTTCCCCCGCCGGCCGGGCGCAGCTTTCGCGCAGGGTTTGACACGCTTTTCCCTCCGCGGATGGTACGCTGGAGCAAAGGGGGCTGCGGGATGAAAACCGTGATTTATCTGGACGAACTGCTGCTTGTCAATTTTTTGATCGCAGGCTTTCTGCTGCCGGGCACAGGGCTTTTGTGTGGCACACCGTGCCGCACGCCGCGGATCGTCTGCGGCGCCGCGCTGGCCGCCGCGTCCTCCCTGCTATTGCTCGCACCGCGCCTGCCTTTTGCCCTGCAGCTGGCCGCCAAGGCGCTGTGCGCGGCGGCCTGTGTGCGCGCGGCGTTCCCCTACCGCGGGCTTCGGCCGTTTTTGCAGGCGTGCGCCTGGTATCTGGCGCTGAACCTGACCTTGGCCGGGCTGGTGACCGCCCGGCTCCTGGCCCAAAGCACGCCGCTGCTGCAAACCAACAATCTGATGCTGTATCTGAATATTTCGCCGCTGCTGCTGCTTGGCTGTGTGGCGGCCGTGTACGGCATGCTGCGGCTGGTGCTATGGTGCTTTGAACGGCCGCGCCCCGGCACAGCCGCCACACTCGGTTTTCAAATTCTGGAAAGTCAGGTCACTGTACAGGCATTTTGTGATACCGGCTTAGCCATTGGCGGCGAGCTGGCCGGCCTGCCGGGCGTGATGGTGGCCTGCGGGGCGGCGCAAAGCCAGCTGCCGCAGGCGCTGGCGCAGTATCTGACGGATTTTTTTGCCAACGCGCCGCCCGGCGGCCTGCCGCTGCCGCAGCCGGGCTGGAAGCTGCGCCTGCTTGCCTGCGAGACCGCCGCCGGGCAGGGCGTTTTTCCGGCTGTGCCGGCGTTTAACGTATGGCTGCAGCAAAACGGGCGGCGGCAGGCCTGCGGCAAGGCCATGGTCATCTTCTGCAACGGTGGCTTCCCATACGGCTGCAGCGCTGCCTACGGGCCGGATCTGGCTGCCGCAGCCGCTGCGCAGGAATGCAAAGGAGGAACAACCCTATGATCACTGAATTGGAACCGGAACAGGCGCCGGCCAGGCCCCCGCTCCGCCTGGGGCGGCTTTGCGCCCTGCTGCGCTGGCTGTGGGCCGAGCTGCGGGTGCGGCAGTATGTGTATTTTGTCAGCGGGCCGCAGAATCTGCCCGCGCCGCTGAGTCCGGAGGAGGAAAAGCAGGTCTTTGCGCGGCTGCAGCAGGGTGACGCGGATGCGCGCAATATCCTGATCACACATAACCTGCGGCTGGTGGTGTACATTGCCAAAAAATTTGAATCCAGCAATGTGGGCATTGAGGACATCGTATCCATCGGCACCATTGGGCTGATCAAGGCGGTAAACACCTTTTCGCCCGAAAAAAACATCAAGCTGGCCACCTATGCCAGCCGCTGCATCGAAAACGAGATCCTGATGTACCTGCGCAAGGCGGCCAACCGCCGCCAGGAGACCAGCATCGACGAGCCGCTGAATGTGGACAGCGACGGCAACGAACTGCTGCTTTCGGATGTGCTGGGCAGCGATTCCAACGTGGTGGGGCAGCGGCTGGAACAGGACGCCGAACGCTCCACGCTGCGGCGCGCGGTAGAGCGTTTGGAGCCGCGCGAACGCCGTATCATGGAGATGCGGTTCGGCCTGGCCGACGGTGTGGAGCGCACCCAAAAAGAGGTTGCGGACGCCATCGGCATATCGCAAAGCTATATTTCCAGGCTGGAAAAACGGATCATCCGCCATCTGCGGCGGGAGCTGGAACAGGACGGCTAAATCAGGGGATATTTGGCAAACGGTTTGCTGACTGCCTGCCGCCGGCGGCACCCATACTTCGGGTAACAAACGACCCGGAGTGTGAAAAGATGTACAATAAAGTCGAGATCTGCGGGGTCAACACAGCACAGCGGCCGG
>CAMFSB010000292.1 GCA_945982465.1 uncultured Faecalibacterium sp.
CACTGTTCGCGGGAAAATTCAGCGTCGTCGGCTGCAGCGTGCACTTTGGAATTTTGGCGCGTACCGTCGGGGGCGGTCAGCGTAAAGGTGGCATATGGCCGGAACCCGGCCGAAAAGGAAGCCACCGGCCCGGTGTGAAAGGCGATCACCAGGCTGCTGCCGTCCGAAAGTCTGCTGTCAAAATACCACCATTCGTAGCTGCCTTTTTCGCCATTGGTGCGCAGGCTGTCCTCCCACAAAGCCGGGGCGCCGGCGGTCAGGCCAAAGGCTTCGTATTCGGCGGCCGATGCCGCCATCCAGGCATGCTTTGCCATGCTCCGTTTCCTCCGTTCCCTGGCGGTTTCGGCTTTGGTGTACCCGGGCGCGGCAGACTCCGGTGCGCGCTGTGCCGTTCTGGGCGGCTGGCATACAGCTGCTATGCGCCCGGGGCGCGGTGTATTGCCGCGAAGCCGTTAGAGCTTGGGGTGCTTTTGGTAAAAGGCCCGCCGCTTTTCAAAGTAGCACTGGGGGCAGGTGCTCACATATTCCACATGGTTTTGCTGGTCAATGGCGACCTGCTCGCCCTCGAATACAAACTCGCCGTCCACCTTGCGGGTGTTGCAGATGGCCTTGCGCCCGCAGGTGCAGATGGTTTTCATTTCCTCAATGGTGTGCGCCAGCTCCAGCAGCCGGGTCGAGCCGGGGAACCCCTTGAGCGAAAAATCGGTGCGCAGCCCGTAGCAGATCACCGGAACGTTCAGTTCCACCGTTACCATAAACAGCTGCTCCGCCTGCTCGGGCGTGAAAAACTGGCTTTCGTCGCACAGCACGCACGCCAGCGGCTGCTCGTGCGCGCGCACATCGGCCCGGATGGCTTCAAAGACATCCATGTCCCCGGGCACTACCACATCAGCCCGGCGGGAAACGCCCAGCCGGCTCAGCAGCTGGTCGCCGCCCTTGGTATCGATCCGCGGCTTGAGAATCAGCACCCGCATGCCCTGTTCTTCGTAGTTATGGGGCACCTGGATCATAGCGGTGCTTTTGCCGCTGTTCATGGCGCCATAGCGGAAATACAGCTTTGCCATTGTGCGTCCCCCCTTTATTCGTTGCGCAGGCGGTAGCCCAGGCTCATCAGGCTGTCGCCCAGATGTACATTTTCGCAGATGACCTGGGGGTAAGGCACCGAAAGGTCGTAGTGGCTGAAATTCCAAAAGCCGCGGATGCCCAGTTCCACCAGCGTGCCGCTGAGCTGCATCGCGCCCTCGCGCGGCAGGCACAGCACGGCTACCTGGGGGTGGTACTGCCGGCAGAAGGTGTCCAGCTCATTGATATGGCGGATCTGGATGCCGTTGACGGTTTTGCCCACCTCGTCCTCGCTCACATCAAAGGCGGCGATCAGGCGGAAGCCGTTGGTGCTGGTGGCGATAAACCGGCTGACCGCCTTGCCCAGCCGCCCGGTGCCGATCAGAATGGCCGGCAGCAGTTCGCCGTTGCCGAACAAAAGGCCTTCCAGCATATGCAGCAGGCTCTCTACCGAATACCCGATGCCCTGACGGCCGTTCACATCGCCGAAGCAGTTGAAGTCCTGCCGCACCTGCGAAGCCGTGGTGCCCATCTGGCTGGCCAGCTCACGCGAGGAAATGCTGGTGATCCCACTGGCCTGCAGAGCTTTGAGATAGCGATAGTATTTGGGCAGCCGCTTGATCACCGGCAGCGACGCCTTGGCATAATTGGCCATGGGCGGATCCTCTCCTTCGTTATAAATTAGACATATTGTATATATACACCGTTTTTTATATGGTGTCAAACAAAAAGCAAAAGAAAATCACAAAAAGGGCCGGATAAACGGCCCGGCCTTTGTCAACACTGGAAAAAACGCGGCGCGCGGGCGGCAAAGCCCCTTGCCGCGGCAAAAGGGGAGGCTACCGCAATGCAGAAAAACAGTACCGGCAAACAAAGCCCCGCGCAAAAAGGCGGGCAAAACACCACCGTGGAACAGCAGCAGCTGGAAAAAGAATATGAGGACGACCGCGGCTCCGTGCTGAAAACCAAGGGCCGCCATGCCATCCACTGCCTGACGGTGGTGGGGCAGATCGAGGGCCATGTGGACGCCCCGCAGGGGCAAAAGACCACCAAATACGAGCATGTCATCCCACAGCTGGTGGCTGTGGAGGAGGACCCGGAGATCGAGGGCCTGCTGGTGGTGCTGAACACGGTGGGGGGCGACGTGGAGGCGGGCCTTGCCCTGGCGGAGCTGATCGCGGGCGTTTCCAAGCCCAGCGCCACGCTGGTGCTGGGCGGCGGGCACTCCATCGGCATCCCGCTGGCGGTGTCGGCGCGGCGCAGCTTTATCGTGCCCACCGCCACCATGACGATCCATCCGGTACGGCATTCCGGCATGCTGCTGGGTATTCCGCAGACCATGAAATACTTTGAGCAGATGCAGGACCGGATCACCGGCTTTGTGGCCGCCCACTCCCAGATGAGCGAACAGCGCTTTGTGGAGCTGATGATGCACACCGGCGAACTGGTGATGGACGTGGGCACCGTGCTGGATGGCCGCCGTGCCGTGCACGAGGGCCTGATCGACGAGCTGGGCGGCCTGGGCGACGCGCTGCGGTACCTGTACAGCGCCATCGAGCAGGGCTGACCCGCGCCGGTTTACGCCCGCTCTGCCCACCCCCCGGCCGCCGGCTCCGCGCGGATTTGTGATTTGTCAATTTGCTCTTTCCGTGGTAAAATAGAATATCGTAAAATAGGTGCAGTGCCGCCCGCCGGCCATACCGGGCTAAACAGGGCGGCAGACTGCGTAAAAGAGGGCAGGAAAGAGAGCAATGGCAACTGCGACACATAGCAAAAAGAAAAAAACGTCCAAACGCAAAAGCCCGGCGCAGGGCGGCTACGAAATGCCGGTCAGCATCGGG
>CAMFSB010000293.1 GCA_945982465.1 uncultured Faecalibacterium sp.
TGCGGTAGCGATATAGCACCCACACCAAAGGCCCATTGCAGTTATAGCAAAACCTCTGGCCTTCGAGAGCCCCGCAGAGAATCAGAACTAATCTTGCTGCCGATTTGTTTCCTTTCAATTCTATCCGGTTTCCAGCAAAGCAGGCAGATACAGCATAAAGTTTTCCAGATTACGCTCCACCTGCTCCAAGATGATCACATCAGGATCATATTCGTCAATCAGCGCAGCGGAAGCATCGTACAGCGACGCAAAGCGGATCTCGGCAAAATAATGCGGCAAAATGTCATGCAATGCATAGCGGAAGCTGTCGCCCAAAAATAACACTCGCCGCTCATCGGTGGCATCGCTGGCATACATTTCCGCATTTATTGTTGCCACAGTAACACCGTCTTCCCAGTAACGACCATAGGTACTTTCCGCGGGCACATCCTGCGCTCCTAATGCCGCCAGATCACCGCTTGTTTCACCGTTTACATAAAAATCCACACTATCATACGGATCATATGGTACCTGTAGCGCCTCAAGCAATGCCGTGGCCCCCAGATAGGCGCCTCTACCATTCCAATGGGTGTCGGTTTTGTAATACAGATACTGATCCTCTTGTGCGGCTGCCAACAGCCGGGGTTTGGGGTCCACTGTCAGCACAGACGAAACCTGCTCTTCTGTCAGCGCCAGCAATCGGTCGCTGCGACTGACGGAATTCAGCTGTGGAATTCCCGATGGCAGATATTCGCCATACACCGCTTCCTTATTGGGCGGTATAAAGAATACCACCTGCCGTCCATTTGCCGACTGCTGCTCTCCAAACTCGCGTAATAACGCCAGTGTGTTTTGCGCCAGTGTATCATCCAAAGGCAAAATCCCCTGATAGTCCGCAATGTTCGTTACTCCGGCAGAATCTTTAAAAAACAGCCAGCCATCTTTCCCCAGATAGATTTTTATCGATGCGGTGGAATGAAACAGTTCCCTGTCCAAAGTGGCGTTTCCACGAATGATGGAGTGCCGCATCGGGAGATGATCACGGAAATATTCCTCCATCGCATCAGGCCAGGCCCCAATACCAGTCTGGCGTATGTCCGGCAAGGCTGCCGGTATACGCTTTTCAAAATTTTGATCGGCATATTGGCTGTCCAGAACAACCCATTGGTTGATCACAAAGAGAACAGGCATGATGAAAATCACCAGGCAGAACGGGTTGTAGGTATTGCTGACCAGTAGCACTACATCGTAGACAATCAACAGGATCAGCAGCGTGATCTGTACCCCGCCGGTAGCTTCTTCCGAAAACAGTGCCTGCCGCAACTTTTTGCTGCAGCTCTGCAGCGGGCCGCACAATACAACGCCCACTGCCAGAAGCAGAACCGTGCGACCATCCAAAAAGCGAGTTGCCGTGCAGGCAATGCCGGCAAATTGCGGCAGTACCATGCGCTCTATGTATGCCCGTGCATACGATATTCCTGGAGCGCGGAAAAGCACCCATCCAAACACCACAACCAGCAGCGTATACACACGCGCACACACTTTTGCCAAACCATGCGGTTCCAGATTCTTTACACCGAGCAGCCGTTCCGCAATCAGAAACACACCATGATACAGGCCCCATGCAACGAACTGCAGCTCAGCACCATGCCACAGACCCGTTACAGCAAAAACGATCCCCAGATTTACCAGTGTGCGGACAGTACCCTTGCGATTGCCGCCCAAGGGGATATACAGGTAATTGCGGAACCACGACGACAACGAAATATGCCACCGCCGCCAGAACTCGGTAATGCTTGCGGAAATATAGAGATAGTTAAAGTATTCAAGAAAATGAAAACCCAACAACCGCCCCAGGCCAATTGCCATATCGGAATAGCCGGAGAAATCGTAGTAGATCTGCAGCGTATAGGCCACGGCCCCCAGCCACGCAGCGCCGGTCGTGATCTGCGCCGCCTGAAAAGCAAAAATACCATCTGCCACGGCGGCAAATCCATTGGAAAAGATCATCTTTTTGGATAGGCCATAGATAAACCGTTTGATGCCATAGGCCATATCCGCCAGTGTGACGGAGCGCGCATCAATCTCATCCACTACATCGCCATACTGCACGATAGGGCCCGCAATCAGCTGTGGGAACAGAGAGATGTACAGCATCAGCTTGAAAAGATTCTTTTGTACAGGGAATTTTCCACGATACAGGTCGATGAGATAGCTCATCGCCTGAAATGTATAAAAACTGATACCAATGGGCAGCGCCACCGCTGCGATGCCATCCAGTGAAAAATGCAGCCTCGCACGCAGCAGGTTGATCACCATATTGAAGTATTTGAAATACCCCAGCAGTGAAAGATTGAGCGCCACCCCCAACCCCAGCCACAGTTTTTTGTATTTTCCTGCATCAATGGCAAGGCCCGCAAGCCAGTTGCAAAACATCGAGGCAATCATAATAAACAGATGATTGGGCCCGCCCCATGCATAAAACAGTAAGCTGGCAACCAGCAGCATATAGTTACGCGCTTTTCCACGCAGCAGTGTGTGCAGTACAAGCACAGTCGGCAGGAAAAAACAAATAAAGGCAATTGATGTAAAGAGCATTTCTCACCCTCCGAACCTATGAATCTGCAACGCATATCCAGCTTATTTACATCCAGAAAATCTGAAAGAATTATACATCAGCTTTTCGTCCATTGCAATAGAATGTCTCCACCGGAAAAACTGCAGGCCACAACTTCGCATAGGTGTTACGGCTGTATTTGTATCTCAGCCGTACAAAGCGCTCACGCACATTTCTTTCACAACGCAAAAAGCCCCCGGCCTTTGGCCGGGGGCTTGAGCACATCTTGCGTGCCGGTCGGATGCAGCCCAGCGCCGGGCTCGCCGTTGCGGCGGGTGGCCCCCGGGGGGTGCCGGG
>CAMFSB010000294.1 GCA_945982465.1 uncultured Faecalibacterium sp.
CCTCGATCAGGGTGGGGATGAACCGCAGCGCAATGGTCATCATCATGGCCAGCTCGTGCACGGGCAGGTGCAGCTTTTCAAAGGGCTTGAGCAGCTGCTCGATGGCATCGGTCAGCACGATGGGGCTGGTGGTGTAGGTGAGCAGGCTGGTGCCCGCGATCAGCGCCACCACGCGCACGGCCATCAGAATGGCGTAGCGCACGCCCTCGGCGTAAATTTTCAGCACCCAGAAGTGCACCAGCGGCTCGCCCTCGCCCGACACAAAAAACAGGTTGAGCACGGCGGTGAACAGGATGATGGGCAGAATGGGCTTGAGGCTTTTGCCGATCATCTTCAGCGGGATCTGCGCCACCCCGTACAGCCCGGCCAGCAAGGCAAGGCTGAGCGCCAGGCCCAGGGGGTTTGCCGCCGCAAACAGCAGCACGATGTAGCCAATGGTCATCAGAATCTTGGCGCGGGGGTCGTACCGGTGCACTACGCTGGTGCCCGGGAAATGCTGGCCGATGGTGATATCTCTCAGCATGCGCCTTCGCCCCCTTTCGCCGCGCCGGCCGGCGCGTTCTGGGGCGGCAGCAGCAGGCTGCCGCTTTCCCTGCGGCGGCGCGCTTCCAGAATGGTCTTGACCGCGTAGGGCACGGTGTACACGTCGGTGGGGATATCCAGCCCCATCTCCCGCAGCTTCAAAAAGATCTTGGTCACCTGCGGCACCGACAGCCCCAGCGCCAGCAGCTCAGGCGCGCGGGCGAACACCTTTGCCACCTCGTCGTACATGGCGATGCGGCGCTGGTCCATCACGATCACCCGGTTGGCGTATTTGGCAATATCCTCCATGCTGTGGCTGACCAGCAGCACGGTGGTGCCGGTTTTTTTGTGGTACTGCTTGACCTGCTCCAGAATCGTATCGCGGCCCTCGGGGTCGAGGCCGGCGGCCGGCTCGTCCAGCACCAGGATGCGCGGCTCCATGGCCATTACGCCGGCCACGGCCACGCGGCGCTTCTGCCCGCCCGAAAGCTCAAACGGGCTGCGCTGCAAAAGGGCTTCGTCCAGCCCCACAAAGGCCGCGGCCTCGTGCACGCGGCGGTCGATCTCTTCTTCGCTCAGGCCCATGTTTTTGGGGCCGAACGCAATGTCCTTATAACAGGTCTCCTCAAACAGCTGGTATTCCGGGTACTGGAACACCAGCCCCACCATAAAGCGGAACTCGCGGATCTTGGCCGGGTCGGCCCAGATATCGCGGCCGTCGATGTACACCTTGCCGGCCGTGGGCTTGTTCAGGCCGTTCATGTGGGCGATCAGCGTACTTTTGCCGCTGCCCGTGGAGCCGATGATGCCCACAAAATCGCCCTGCTCCACCTCAAAGCTCACATCGTCCAGCGCGGTGGTGGCGTCGGGCATGCCCTCGTTGTAAATGTAGGTCAGATGCTCGACCCGGATCATACTTGCCATGCTCGCCACCCCCTTACTTCAGCAGTTCGTAGAGGGCTTTGGCGCATTCGCCCTCGGAAATAATGCCCTCCGGCATGGGCACGCCGGCCTTGACCAGCTCGTCCCGCAGCTCGGCGGCCTGGGGCACGTCCAGATGCAGCGCGCGCACCTGATCCACCTGGCTGAACACCTGCTTGGGGGTGCCCTCCATGGCAACGCGGCCCTCGCTCATCACCAGCACCCGGTCGGCGCGGGCGGCTTCCTCCATATAATGGGTGATGGCCACCACCGTGATGCCGAAATCCCGGTTCAGATGGCCGATGGTGCTCATCACCTGCTCGCGGCCGCGGGGGTCCAGCATGGCGGTGGCTTCGTCCAAAATCAGGCAGTCGGGCCGCATGGCGATCACGCCTGCAATGGCCACGCGCTGCTTTTGCCCGCCGGACAGCTTGTGCGGGGCCTTGCCCCGGTGCTTGTAGATATCGGCCATTTTCATGGCCTCGTCGATGCGGGTGCGGATCTGGGCCGGGGGCACGCCCAGGTTTTCCAGCGCAAAGGCCACATCTTCCTCCACCACGGTGGCGACGATCTGGTTATCCGGGTTCTGGAACACCATGCCCACGGTCTGCCGGATATCGTACAGGCGGCTTTCATCGGCGGTGGACATGCCCTCCACGGTGACGGTGCCGCTTTCGGGCAGCAGGATGGCGTTGAAGTGCTTGGCCAGCGTGCTTTTGCCGCAGCCATTGGCCCCCAGCACCGCCACAAATTCGCCCCGGCGCACGCCCATGGTCACGCCGTCCAGGGCGTAGGCCTCGGCTTCGGGGTCGTAGCGGAATTTCAGGTTTTCGGTTTGTAAAATCAGGTTTTGCGGTTCAGTTGCCATGGTTTCGTTCCTCTCGGTAGTGCGCCCCGCCCAACCGGGGCTGTACTCCAAACTGCAGTGTTTGTACCGGGCGGCGGTGCGCCGCGCCGGGGATGGGTTTGCCCGGATTTGCGCCGGGGCGGGGTTTTATGCCTCCCACAGGGCGGTGGCCCCGCAGGGCACCACGCCGCCGGTGGCCGACACGGGCAGGCCGATCTCGTCGCAGCTGGTGCGGCCGCCAAAGCGGGGCGTGAGGGTGGTTTTGAGGATATATTCCATCACGGCGGGCGAAAGGCCGGTGGTGTAGCTGTTCACGGCAAAAAACAGCGGTGCGTCGCTCAGCACCGCCGCGCACTGCACGATCAGCTCGTACACGCAGTCCTCCAGCTTCCACACCTCGCCCCCGGGGCCGCGGCCGTAGCTGGGCGGGTCCATGATGATGGCGTCGTAGGTCTTGCCCCGGCGGATCTCCCGCTCCACGAATTTGGCGCAGTCGTCCACGATCCAGCGGATGGGGGCGTCCTCCAGCCCGGAGGAGTTCGCATGTTCCCGGGCCGACAGGGCACAACCTCTTGCAGCGGC
>CAMFSB010000295.1 GCA_945982465.1 uncultured Faecalibacterium sp.
GCAGCATCTTTTTGCCCTCGGCGGTGTGCAGCACCTCCGGGTGGAACTGCACAGCATACAGGCCCTTTTCCGGGCACTGGACGGCCGCCACCGGGCAGTTGTCCGTATGGGCGGTGATGGCAAAGCCGGGGGCTGCCTGCTCGATGTAATCGTTGTGGCTCATCCAGCAGACCGTGTCCGGCGACACATCCCGGAACAGCGTGCAGCTTGTATCCACATGGACCAGCGTTTTGCCGTATTCGCGCTCCGGCGCGCGGCACACATGGCCGCCCAGCATGTGCATCATCAGCTGGCTGCCGTAGCAGATCCCCAAAATCGGCACACCCCAGTTGAAGATCTCCGGGTCGCAGGCCGGCGCATCCGGCGTGTACACGCTGTTGGGGCCACCGGTGAAAATGATGCCCTTGGGGTTTTTGGCCTTGATGACCGCCAGATCCGTTTTGTAGGAATAGATCTCGCAATAAACATTGTTCTCGCGTACACGGCGGGCGATCAGCTGGTTGTACTGGCCGCCGAAGTCGAGGACGATCACGGTTTCGTGCTGCATGTTTTTACTCCTCTTTTCCAAATGCTTTTCTGATGGTATGCTGTCTGTTTTTCAGAGTGTTTATACAGCGGCAGGCTTGCACCCGCATCCTGCAGGGCCAGCTCGCCGAACGCCGCGCGGGCGGCTGACTGCAAATCTTTTTCCTGCTGCCCAAATAACAACTATGTTGCTATTATACCATATCCCCTTTGCAAAAGCGACAGGATCCGGCACAGAAAATCGCCATTCTGCGGGCTGCAAAATAGGACAAACGGTACAAAGCCAAAAAGGCCCCCTGCCTTGCGGCAGGGGGCCAAAAGCACTTATCTGCGCGGTTCAAAAACCGGAAGCAAACTTACTTCTCGATCTTGGAAACAACGCCGGAGCCAACGGTACGGCCGCCCTCGCGGATAGCGAAGCGCAGGCCCTCTTCCATGGCAACCTCGGTCAGCAGCTCAACCTTCATGGTGACGTTGTCGCCGGGCATGCACATCTCAACGCCTTCGGGCAGGGTGATGATGCCGGTCACGTCGGTGGTACGGAAGTAGAACTGAGGACGATAGTTGGAGAAGAACGGAGTATGACGGCCGCCCTCTTCCTTCTTCAGGATATAGACCTGGCCCTCAAACACGCTGTGGGGATGCACAGAACCGGGCTTCGCCAGAACCTGGCCACGCTCGATCTGGGTGCGGTCGATGCCGCGCAGCAGGGCGCCAACGTTGTCGCCAGCCTGAGCATAGTCCAGGCTCTTGCGGAACATTTCCAGACCGGTAATAGTGGTGGTCAGGCGCTCGGGCTTGATGCCGACGATCTCCATGGGATCGCCAACCTTAGCGGTGCCGCGCTCCACACGGCCGGTAGCAACGGTGCCGCGGCCGGAAATGGTCATAACGTCCTCGATGGGCATCAGGAAGTCCTTGTCGGCCATACGATCCGGGGTGGGGATGTATTCGTCGACAGCGTCCATCAGCTCCTGGATGCAGGCATACTCAGGGGCAGAGGGATCGGTGGAGGTGGACTCCAGAGCCTTCAGCGCGGAACCACGGATGATCGGGGTGTCGTCGCCGGGGAAGTCGTAGCTGCTCAGCAGCTCACGGATCTCCATCTCGACCAGATCCAGCAGCTCTTCGTCGTCAACCATATCGCACTTGTTCATGAACACGACGATATAGGGCACGCCGACCTGACGGGCCAGCAGGATGTGCTCACGGGTCTGGGGCATGGGGCCGTCGGAAGCAGCCACGACCAGGATCGCGCCGTCCATCTGGGCAGCACCGGTGATCATGTTCTTCACGTAGTCGGCGTGGCCCGGGCAGTCAACGTGAGCGTAGTGACGCTTATCGGTATGATACTCAACGTGAGCGGAGTTGATCGTGATACCACGAGCACGCTCTTCGGGAGCCTTGTCGATGTTGGCGTAATCAACGAAGTCCGCATCGCCCTTCAGGGCCAGGTACTTGGTGATCGCGGCGGTCAGGGGGGTCTTGTCGTGGGCAACGTGTCCGATGGTGCCGATGTTTACGTGCGGCAGAGAACGGTCAAATTTTGCCTTTTCAGCCATTGGAATGTCCTCCTTAATAGAAAATCGAATTGTGGTGTAAACGGCCTGACGTTTGCAAGGCCATTCTACTAAATTCTCCCGGCAAAATCAAGAGATTCACCGGAATTTCCGGCGCGGGATCCACCCCGCGCCGGGAATCGATTACGATCAGCCCTTCGCGCGGCCGGCGATGATGGTCTCGGCGATGTTCTTGGGCACCGGCTCGTAATGAGACGGCTCCATGACATACTGGCCGCGGCCCTGCGTCTTGGAGCGCAGGTCGGTGGCGTAGCCGAACATCTGGGCCAGGGGCACCATGGCGTTGACGCGCTGGGTGCCGTTCATGGCCTCCATGCCCTGGATCTGGCCGCGGCGGCTGTTCAGGTCTCCGATCACGTCGCCGAGGTTTTCGTCCGGCACACTCCGCGTAACCTGCCGGATGGGCTCGGTGATGATGGGATCCGCCTTGCGCATGGCATCCTTGAACGCCATGGAACCGGCGATGGAGAACGCCATTTCGGACGAGTCGACCTCGTGGTAGGAACCATCCCACAGCGTGACCTTGACATCCACAACGGGATAGCCGGCCAGAACACCGGACTTCATCGCGCCCTGGATACCGCTGTCAACAGCGGGGATATATTCCTTCGGGATGGCGCCGCCCACAACGGCGTTGATAAACTCGTAACCCTTGCCGGCCTCGTTCGGCTCGATCTTGATCTTGACGTGGCCGTGCTGGCCCTGGCCGCCGGCGTGCCGGGGCTAGAGGGGCTGCTCGGAGGCAGGAGCGCGGTGGGGGGAGGGGG
>CAMFSB010000296.1 GCA_945982465.1 uncultured Faecalibacterium sp.
TTTGCTTTGCAAAAAGGCCAGCGCCGCTTCGCGGTCGCGGCAGAACGCGGTGCACAACGTCCATGCCACCGCCATTTTGGTGTAGTAGCCCGGGCAGCGGGCCTGCGTGCAGGCGTGCAGCACAAAGCCGGTGTTTTCGCCGTCCAGAAACTGATCCATCAAAAGGATCAGGGCAAACCGTTCGCCGTACTCCTGCCCGCAGGTCAGGTACGGAGCCAGAAATTCCCGCCAGGCCGGCCGGTCAGCCTGCGGAATGCGGTAGGTGGCGCAGACCACATCGTTGGTGGCCCAGTTGTCCACCCGGGGGATGAACGCGGCGGTGCGCTGCATGCGCTCGGCGGCTGGGCAGGGGGCTGCAGCGGTCACCAGCCCGGCCAGCGTTACCAGCTCATACACCGCGCTTTGGCGGACCGCTTCATAGTCCAAAAAACCGCGCCAGTCGCCTTTGCACAGCGCCCGCGCCTCGGCGCGCAGCACCGGGATGCGCACGCCCCAGGTGGCGTTGTGCTTGCCGGGGATCAGCCCTTCGTTGAAGCGGCGGTATTTCTCATCGGCGGCCGCGGCGAGCCGGGCGCATAAGGCGTCGAAATCAGGCTGGGCAAAACTCATGTGCGGCTGTTCCTCCGCTTGCGGCGCACGGCCCATGCCGCGCCGAACAGCACCGCCAGCAGCACCAGCCAGGGCAGGACCGAAAGCAGCCACAGCACAAAGTCAAACATGGCGTCGCCAAAGCGGGCCAGCCCGCCGGTCAGGGCGTTCCACAGCCGCTGGCTGGTGGTGGGCTGCACGGGGGTGTAAATAGCCACTTCATACACCGCCAGCTTTACGGTGCAGTAGTCCACCTGATCGTCGTAGACGGCCATCTGCCGCTGGTAGCTTTCCAGCTGGTACTGTACCTGTGTGAGCTGGTTTTCGATCTCCAGCAGGTCGGTCAGGCTTTCGGCCCGGGCCTCCAGCTCCAGCAGGCGGGTGCGCTGGGCGGCCAGCGAGTCGATGCGGGCCGCCACATCCACATAGGCCGCGGTGATGTCATCGCTGTCCTCCGATTTTTCCACCAGATTGCCCGCGCCCTCGGCCCCGGCCAGAAAACTCTGGTAATTCTCGGCGGGCACCCGCAGCGTATAGTTCACAATGCGGTCGTTGGTGCCGTAATTGTAGCTTTCGCTGCTCTGCACATAGCCGCCGGCGGCTGCCAGCGCCTGCTGCAGTGCGGCGAGGGTGGCATCGTAATCGGTGGCCTCCAGCGTCAGGTTGGCCGTGTAAATGATCTTACGGGCGGTATCCCGCGCTTTGGTCTCGGCGGGGTCGGCGCCCGCTTGGAGCCCCTGCGCGCCCAGCGCCGTATCGGCAGAAACGTTTGAATCCATCGCGGATTCCTTGTTGGCATATTCTTGCGCCGCGCTCAGATCGGCGGCGGCCCCGGGCGATGTGCCGCCGGTGGCGGTCATCGCCATGCTCGAAGAGGAACTGCCCATGCGGAAGAACTTCATCTGCGGCACAGCGACCACTGCCAGCATCACGCCAGCCCCCCACACCTCGCTGGCGGCCTGGCCGGCCAGCCGCTGCAAGGGGCAGGCCACAGCCTTTTTACGCGCCGGCTTTTTTGCAGCGCCCGCGCCCTGCCGGCCATCCGCTGCGGCAAGCGTGTCCTGCTGCGTTTTCATGGCGTGCAGGCGCGCTTTCAGGTCATCGGGCGCATGCAGGGCGTCCACTTCGGTCTTATATTCAAACCACCTCATCCTCGATCTCCTCCTTCAGTAAGTTTTGCAGGCGGGCGCGGCCGCGGCTCAGCCAGGTGAGCACGGTGTTGGCCGGCGCGCCCAGCATTTCGCCCACCTCGGCTGCCGTATATCCCTCGTAGTAATGCAGATAAATGGCGTTGCGGTAGTTCATGGGCAGGCTGCGCACAGCGTCCAGCAGGCTGCCGCCCTCGGCAAAGGCCGGGCCGGGCAGGCTTTCGTCCAGCGCCGCGTCCCGGGTGCAGGCGGCACGGGCCAGGTCGTGGCAGCGGTTCACCGCCACGCGGATCAGCCAGGCTTTCAGGTGCTCCTCGCTGGCAAAGCCCTGGGGGCGATGCAGCAGCTTTTCGTATGTATCCTGTACCACGTCCTCCGCGTCCGCGGCGCGGGGCGCGGCGTGCATGGCCACGCGGTAGATGGTATCGGCGTAGCGTTCCACGGCCAGGTCAAACGCCTGGTCTTTTGTCAGCTCGTTCATAATAGCGCCCTCCTTTGTCTGCAACACGGGTGGCAGCGGCGGATTATTGCGGAAAAACTTCTGCAAGAGGAAATTTTTTCAAGGAAAGAAACCGTCTGCGGTGTGCCGCACGGAAAACCATACCATGAAAAACGCCTTCGCGGTTGCCCCGGCAACGGCCACGGCATTGTAGCCGGCGCTTTCCAGCTGGCCGAACTGCTTGCCCAGCTTTTTGGCCTGCGGCAGGATGGTCACATTGTACTCGCCGCGCAGCTGCTGGGCCTTTTGCAGCACGGCGGTAAAATCGGCCCCGGGCAGGTACAGCAGCGCCAGCTTTTTCTTTGCGCCCGGGATCTGATACCCCTGCTCCAGCAGAATGCCGCACACGCGCTCGAACCCGATCGAAAAGCCCACGGCCGGCACCTGCTGGCCGATGAACTTGCCTACCATGTTGTCGTAGCGGCCGCCGCCGGCCACCGCGCCGCTGAACTGCGGGCAGGTCACCTCAAACACCATGCCGGTGTAGTAGCCCTGACCGCGCACCAGGCTGGGGCAGTAGGCCACCTGATAGCGACCGGCAGCCAGCGTGTTGGCGGTGGCCAGCACATATTTCAGGTCATCGGCAATGGAGGGGTCGGCGCAGCGGGCAGCCACAGCGTCCAGCGTCACGTCCC
>CAMFSB010000297.1 GCA_945982465.1 uncultured Faecalibacterium sp.
CTCGTGCTCCTCATCCTCGTCATGGTGATGGTGGCAGCAGCAGTGCTCGTGCTCCCCGTCCTCATCGTCGTCATCGTCATCGTCGTGATGATGGCCGCAGCTGCACACGCCGTTTTCATCGTAGTGATGATGGTGGTGGTGCTCCTCCTCGTCCTCATCCGCGTGCTCGGCGTTGGCCTTTTCGGCCAGTTCCAACAGCGCCTTGACAAAATCGTCCTTGCCGCCCCTGACCGTCCGGATCTGCGCGCGGGTCCGGCCCTCCCACGGCGTGGTGTCGCTGGCGGCGTCGGGGTTCTTTTCCTTGATCAGCGCCACCGCCGCGGCGATCTTGTCCTCGCCGGCGGTCTGGGTGCGGCTGAGGATGATGCAGCTGGCATGGCTGATCTGGTCATCGTAGAACTCGCCAAAGTTCTTCATATACATTTTGACCTTGTTCACGTCGGCCACGGTCACAAAGCTGTTCAGCTCCACGGGCAGCTCAGCGGCCACCGCCTCCACCGCGCGGGTCACATCGCTCAGCTTGCCCACGCCCGACGGCTCGATCAGGATGCGGTCGGGGTGGTACTGCTCCACTACCTGCTTGAGCGCCTCGCGGAAATCGCCCACCAGACTGCAGCAGATGCAGCCGGAGTTCAGCTCGTTGATGCGGATGCCGGATTCCTGCAAAAAGCCGCCGTCAATGCCGATCTCGCCGAACTCGTTCTCGATCAGCACCACCTGCTGGCCTGCAAAGGCCGCTTTGATGAGATTTTTGATCAGGGTCGTTTTGCGTGCACCCAAAAAGCCGGAGAAAATATCAATTTTCGTCATGTTCGTTCTGCCTCTTTTTCTGTGATCCGGCCGCCGCCCGGGCGCTGTGCTGGCCGCCGCGCCTGCCGGGTGCCGGATGGTTTTCTGTTCCATGCGCGTACATTTTTATTATAGCAAGGCTGTCAATGGCATTTCCATGCTTTCCCTGAACAATTTGTGAAGAAATTATGGCCCGCCGCGGCCTGCCCGGATTTGCAAATGCCCCCGGCAAATGCTAGAATAAAGGGCAGAGATCACCCCGCCTTCTCAGGCGGGGCCTGTTATAGCCACGCGGCCGCCCGCCGGCCGCCCAAATACCGCAGCCTTGCCTGCGAGAAACGAGGAAATTGCTTATGCAGACCGTTCCTGAACGCCTGGCCGCCCTGCGCGCGGCCATGGCTGCCGCCGGGTGCAGCGCGTATCTGATGCCCAGCAGCGACCCCCATTCCAGCGAATACGCCCCCGCCCATTACACAAGCTGGGAGTATTTTTCCGGCTTCCCGTGCGAAAACGCCACCCTGGTGGTCACGCCGGACGCCGCCGCCCTGTGGGTGGCCGGCCGGTTTTTCGGCGCGGCGGCCGCGGCCCTGGCCGGCACCGGCATCGCCTCGATGCACACCGGCGTAAAGGGCGTGCCCGAGGTAGAGGAATATCTCTCCGATGTGCTGAAAGAGGGCTCGGTGCTGGGTTACTGCGCCGAGACCATGCCCGTCAAGCGCTGCCGCGAGCTGGCCGACCTGACCGCCCGGCTGGGCGCCGAGCTGCGCCCGCTGCACCTGGAGGACGAAGTGTGGGTGGCGGGCCGGCCCGCCCTGCCCGCCACCCCGGCCTGGCTGCTGGGCGAGCAGTACGCGGGTAGCACCCCGGCCCAGAAGCTGCAGGCGCTGCGCGGCGAACTGACCGCCCGGGGCTGCACCGCCGCGCTGGTCACCAAGCTGGACAGCGTGGCCTGGCTTTTGAACCTGCGCGCCGCCGATGTGGACGACACCCCTTACGCCCTGGCGTTCTGCTATGTGGGCAGCCAGGACGCCGTGCTGTTCATGGACAGCGCCCGCCTTGCCCCCGAAGCGGCTGCGGCTCTGGCCGAAGCCGGCGTTTCGCTGCGCGGCTACGGGGAGATGCCGGCCTTCCTGGTCGCGAACACCCGGCCCGAGACGGTGCTGGCTGACCCCGCCACGCTGAACGCCGCCCTGGCCAACGCCCTGGCGCACAACCCCGCCTATACGGTCAAGGAGCTGGCCGACCCCATCCAGATGCTGAAAGCCGTGAAAAACGACACCGAGCTGGCCTGCACCCGCGAGGCCCATCTGCGGGACGCTGTGGCCATGGTGCGGTTCCAGAAAGAGCTGGAGGAGCGCCTGGCCGCGGGCGAAGCCCTGCGCGAGACCGACATTGACCCCATCCTGCACAAATACCGCAGCGCCGACACCCTGTTCTTGACCGAGAGCTTCGGCACCATCGCGGCTTACGGCCCCAACGCCGCCATGATGCACTACGCGCCCAAGGCAGGCGCGGATGCGGCCATCCAGCGCAAGGGCTTTTTGCTGGTGGACAGCGGCGCCACCTATTACGACGGCACCACCGACATTACCCGCACCTACGCCGTCGGTCCGCTGACCGAGCAGGAAAAAACCTGGTACACCCAGGTGCTGCGCTGCCATATGGATCTGGCCATGGCCGTGTGGAAGGCGGGCGCCACCGGCAGTGATTTGGACATGCTGGCCCGCCAGCCCCTGTGGCGCCACCTGCTGGACTACCGCTGCGGCACCGGCCACAGCGTTTCGCACGTGGGCGCGGTGCACGAAGGCCCCCACAGCCTGCGCCCCCACAACGCCGTGGCGTTTGTGCCCGGCATGGTCATCACCGACGAGCCGGGCATTTACGAGGAAGGCCAGGTGGGCATCCGCATCGAAAACGAGCTGGTCTGCTGCGAAGCCGGCGAGAGCGCCTATGGCCGTTTTCTGCGCTTTGAGCCGCTGACCTGGGTGCCCATTGCCACCACGGCCGTTCTGCCCGCACTGCTTACCGCCGAAGAGCGCGACTGGCTCAACGGCTATCACGCCGCCGTGTAC
>CAMFSB010000298.1 GCA_945982465.1 uncultured Faecalibacterium sp.
AAAAATTCAGCAAAAACCCGGAATTTCCGGTATCACTGAATAATTAGTCGTTTCTCTACTGGGCGCAGAACACCCTGCCTGCCCCACGGAAGTACAGCATAGTCAGCCTCCGCGGGCGGTCTGCCGTTTGCGCCGGTGCATGCCTTACAACGGCCAGAAAAACCGGACCTGCAAGGCCTGGGGCATTGGTAAATACAACGCCGCGGCGGCCGGCCTACGCATCGCAGCACAGCAAGGAGAAACCTAAAATGGAGCAGTATCGTGTATGTGAGCTTACCTACCAGGGCAGCGTTCTTACGGACCACTGGGCGCAGATTGATTTGACCGCCGTATTTTCCTGCAAAGACCAGCAGGTCACGGTGCGGGGCTTTTACGATGGCGCCGGCGTATACAAGGTGCGGTTCCTGCCGATGGCGGCTGGGGTCTGGCAGTATCAGGTCAGCGGCGTGATCACCGACGCCGGCACGCTGGAAGTGCTGCCCGCCGCCCCCGGCGCCGACCACAGCCCGGTCTATGCCGAAGGCTGCCATTTCCGCCGCCGCAGCGGCGCGTTGTTCTGGCCGTTTGGCACAACGGTGTACGCTTTGGCCCACCAGGAGGACACGCTGGTGCGCCAAACGCTGGAGAGCCTGAAAGCCAGCCCGTTCAACAAGGTGCGGATGTGCATCTTTCCCAAGCATTACGACTACAACCACAACGAGCCGCCACTGTATGCGTTTGAAAAAACAGTGGACGGCCGCTGGGATGTAAACCGACCGGACCCGGCGTTCTGGCAGCGGCTGGAAAGGATTTTGGCCGAACTGGACCAGGCAGGGATCCAGGCCGCCCTGATCCTGTTCCACCCCTACGACCGGTGGGGCTTTGCGCAGCTTTCCGCGCAGGAAAACCGGATCTATCTGGACACGGTGCTGCGTCGGCTGTCGGCATTCCCCAACGTATGGTGGAGCCTTGCCAACGAATACGACCTGTGCGCCGCCAAAACCGCGCAGGACTGGTGCGACATTGAAGCCTTTGTGGCTTCGCACGACCCGGCGCACCATCTGCTTTCCTGCCACAACTGCTTTGCTTTTTGGGATCATAGCCGGCCCGCCGTCACCCACGCCAGCTTACAGACCAAAATGCTGGCCCGTATCTCGGAATGGCGCGACCAGTACCAAAAGCCCATCGTTGTGGACGAATGCTGCTACGAGGGCGATCTGGATCAATTTTGGGGCAGCATCTCTGGCCGGGAGATGACCAACCGGTTCTGGCGCGTGGTCACCACCGGCGGTTACTGCACCCACGGCGAGACGTTCCTTGACCCAGAGGAGGTACTGTGGTGGGCCAGGGGCGGCGTTCTCCGCGGCGAAAGCCCCGCCCGCATCGCGTTTTTGCGCGGTATCGTGGAATCCCTGCCCGGCCCCATCGAGCCGCTGGATCTGCCAGTCAGCCCGCTGTTCCGCATGGCGGCCAGGCAGGACAGGTCTGCGCTGGAGCAGATGTTGGCCGTCGCGCCGGAACAGTTCCGGCACGCACTCAAGGCAGTCTATCAACTGGGCGGCGAAGCCACCTTTTTTGCCGCCAGCGAAGCCGTTTACATGGGCCACTGTGGCGAGGACGCTTATCTGGTCTTTTACGACCTGCGCCCCTGTCCCAAAGGCTGGCTGGAACTGCCCGAAAACCATCGCTACCGCGTGGAGCTGATCGACACCTGGAACATGACCCGCACGGAACTTTTGCCCGCTGCCAGCGGAAAGACCCCGCTCACGCTGCCCGGCCGGGAGGGCATGGCAGTGCTGGCTGTTCGCATCGACGGATAAGGGCTTGCCCACGGCGCCGGCTGCGGCCAAAACATCGTAAAGTAAAATTACTATAAAGTTATTTCTCCATTCAAATCCGGCCGCACCGGCACGCGCCGCGCAACACAGCGTCTCCCGGCAGCGGCGGCCCGGCGGACCGCCGGCATACATGCAAAAAGGGCGAACGCACAGTGTGCGTTCGCCCTTTTTTGTGCGATGATTTTACAGGATCGCTTCTTTTGCCGGGGCCGGATCAGAAAAAGCTGACCTGGCTGCTCTCGGGCAGGTCGCCCAGCGCGCCCACCTCGCGCAGCTTGTCGATGATGCTGCTGCCCACACCAGAGGCGGCCTGCAGCTCCTCGATGGAAAGGTACTCCTCGCCGTGGATGGTGACCCGTTCCAGCGCTTCGGCGGCCGCGCCACCCACGCCTTTCAGGGCCGAGAACGGCAGGCGCACCTTGCCATCCTCCAGCGTATACTTGCTGGCGTAGCTTTTGCCCAGCCGGATGGGCAAAAACTCATACCCGCGCTCCAGCATTTCGTTTTCCAGCTGCAGCGATACCAGCAGGTCCTCATCCTTGGCGACGCGCTCCTCCTTGGGGCCTTTCAGCCGGGCGTTGATCTCTTTCATGTGGCGGTGCGCGATCTCCTTGCCGCCCCCGGCCGCTTCGTAGTCGATATCGTCGCCGCGTACGGAAAAGGAGACAGCATAGACCGCCGCATGATACTGTCACGGCAGCCGATGACCTCCGCGATGGTGCAGGTGCCGCTGCGGATGAGCTCGTCGGCGTTGCCCGTCCATACATCGGTGCCGTGCGACAGGCCCGAGATCTGGATCAGCTCGGAAAAATTCTTGGGCTGAGCGTCCAGCAGCATGCCGCGCACAAAATTGGTGCCCATCTCCGGGATGCCGAACGTGCCGGTCTGGCTGTCGATCTGCTCGGGCGTGACGCCCAGCGCTTCGGGGGAAGTTAAAAGGCTGTACACCTTGGGGTCATTCATGGGCACATCGTCCATCAGGATGCCGGTGTACTCCTCCAGATACTTATAGAACGTGGGCATATCGTGGCCCAGCTCGTCCAG
>CAMFSB010000299.1 GCA_945982465.1 uncultured Faecalibacterium sp.
ACGCCGAACTTGTTCTTCAGCTTGGCCTTGACCACATCCAGATGCTGCTCGCCCAGGCCGCCGATGATCTGCTGCTTGGTCTCGGGGTCGGTATGGTAATCCAGGGTGGGGTCTTCTTCCATCAGGCGGGTCAGCGCGCCGCCGATCTTGCCTTCGTCGCCCTTTTTCGCCACCTTGACCGCCATGAACAGCGTGGGCGCGGGGAACTGTACGGGCGGCACGGCCGCCACACGGGCGGGGTCGCACAGCGTATCGCCGGTGCGGGCCGTGACCAGCTTGGCCGCTGCGCCGATATCGCCGGCGCAGATGTCCTCGGCTTCGGTCTGCTTTTTACCGCAGACGGTCAGCGTTTTGCCCAGCTTTTCGGTCTCGCCGGTGCGGGCGTTGACCAGCGTCATGCCGGGCACCAGCTTGCCGCTGATCACCTTGAAGTAACTCAGTTTGCCCACAAACGGGTCGGCCACGGTCTTAAACACATAGGCGGCTGCCGGCTCGGCCGGGTCGCGGTGCAGCTCCACCAGGCCGTCCTTGCCCTGGGCCACGGCCACGTTTTCGGTGTGCATGGGGCTGGGCAGCAGCTTGCGCATGTTGAACAGCAGCATATCCATAGCCTGCAGGTTCACCGGGCTGCCGCAGAACACCGGGGTGATCAGGCCGTCCTTGACGCCCTTGCGCATGCCCTCGACGATCTCGTCGGTGGTGAACGGCTCGCCGCCGAAGAACTTTTCCATCAGCTCGTCGTCGGTCTCGGCGATGGCCTCGCTCATGGCCTCGATCAAACCCTGGAAGCGGTGGCCGATGTCGGGCAGGTCGATCTGGATCTGCTTGCCGCTTTCGTACTTGAACGCCTTCTGGCTGAACAGGTTGATGTAGACCTGGGTGCCGTCGTCCAGCTTGGCGGGCACGACGCAGGGGCACACCGACGGGCCGAACCGCACCTTCAGATCCTCCAGGATCTTGAAGAAATCGGCGTTTTCCAGGTCCATCTTGGAGACGAACACCATGGTGGCCTTATCGTTTTTCTTGGCCAGCTGGAACGCCTTTTCGGCGCCGACCGACACGCCGCTGCGGCCCGAGATGCACACCAGCACGCTTTCGGCGGCCTGGATGCCCTCGTAGTTGCCGGCCTCAAAGTCGAACAGGCCCGGCGCGTCGATCAGGTTGTACTTGATGCCGTCGTATTCCACGGGAACCACCGACGCCGACAGGCTGGCCTTGCGCTTGGCTTCCTCGGGGTCAAAGTCCGACACGGTGCTGCCATCCTCCACGCGGCCCATACGCTCCAGCGCCCCGGCGGTGTACAGCAACGCCTCGGTCAGCGTGGTTTTGCCGCAGCCCGCGTGGCCCGCGACAAGGATGTTGCGGATGTTATTGCTTGCGTATTTCATAAGTGGTTCCCTCTTTCTTGCTTGCCGGCGGGGCAACATTCCCCGCTTTTGTGGCAGATTTTACAAAGATAATACCACACAGGCCCCGTTTTTCAAATATGTTGTTTGGTTTTTCTTGATTTTCCCGGCCAAAATTTACGGGCCGGTTTTGTGCATTTTGCCGCGCTGCACGCTGCTGCGTCAAATTCGGCCCGGGGGGCAGCGCTCCCGCTTTGGGCGCGGCCGGGCGGCCCGCCGCCCCGGGCGCCGCCGCCGAAAAAGAAATTGTGTCTGTACGCAGCATCGTGTATAATAATAAAAAACGGGGCTGCGCCGGCCGCGCCGGGCAGCCCCCGCAGGGGGAAAGCGCCATGAACACCAAACGCACGGATTACATCAACTGGAACGAATACTTTATGGGCATTGCCGCGCTGACGGCGATGCGCTCCAAGGACCCCAACAGCCAGGTGGGCGCGTGCATCGTCAGCCCGGAAAACAAGATTTTGTCGCTGGGGTACAACGGCATGCCCATCGGCTGCAGCGACGACGAGATGCCCTGGGGCCGCGAGGGCGCCCCGCTGGACACCAAGTATATGTATGTCTGCCACGCCGAGCTGAACGCCATCCTGAACAGCGCCCACAACAACCTGAAAGGCGCGCGGGTGTATGTGACCATGTTTCCCTGCAACGAGTGCGCCAAGGCCATCATCCAAAGCGGCATTGCGGAGATCGTGTACCGCGACGACAAGTACCCCGGCAGCGATTCCAGCATTGCCAGCCGGCACATGTTCAAGCTGGCCGGCATCAAGGTGACGCGCTACGAGCCGTCTGGCCGGGAGATCTGTTTTTCGCTGTAAGGGCGGGGGCGCCCTGTGCTGTTTTAAAAGTCCGCGGCCGGCAGGCCGCGGGCTTTTGTGTTTTATGCGTCTGCGCTTCATCGTTCCCATTTGTCACACAAGGCGGCGATCTGGTCGGCAAATTTGGCCAGGTCCTTGTGGGTGCCGCCCGCGCTGCGGGCAATCACCCCCCTCCGGCGGCGGCCGGCGTCCATCAGGCGCTGATACACCGTGAAGACACGGGCCGGCACGGCGGCTTTCTTTTCCAGCTTGCAGGTATTGCCCTGCTGCACGCAGGTGCAGCCTGCGGCGGTGATCTCCCATTCCGCGCCGTTGTAGGGCGCGTCGGCCGCGTAGCCCAGCCCGCGCAGCTCGGCGGCAAAGCCGTCGGCCACCCGGTCGTCGCCGTGGTTCACGAACACATGGGTGGGCTTTGCCCCCAGCGCCTGCAGCCAGCGCAGCAGGCCGGCGTGGTCCGCGTGGCCCGACATGCCTGTGAGCTGGCAGATCTCCGCCGAAACCTCGATCTCCTCGCCGAACAGCTTGACACTTTTTGCCCCGTCGATCAGCATGCGGCCCAGCGAGCCCACCGCCTGGTAGCCCACCAACAGCCCCGTACACTCGCGCCGCCCCACGGAAAGC
>CAMFSB010000300.1 GCA_945982465.1 uncultured Faecalibacterium sp.
CGGCGGCATCGGGTCGTCTCTCGGCAATCTCGGCGGCGCGAGCGGCGGCACGAAACCGGGACAGTTCTGGGGCGGGCTGCTGAACAAAGCTGGCGGGTTCATCGGCGGCAAGGCGGCGGCAGCCAAGAGCGGCATCGGCAGCCTTTTGAGCGCGGCGACGCTTCCGCTCCGCAAGGGTATCGCTGGCATCGGCGCGAGCGCCATCATCAACGGCAATATCCTCGCCAATTCCAAAGGCGGGCAACTGGCGGGCGGATTGCTGCGCGGCGGTGCCGGTTTGATGGGAAGCTTCTGGGGGCCTATCGCGGGAGGCTTCGGAAGCCTGCTTGCGGGCGCGGCTCCCGTGGTGGGCGCGATCAGCGGCATCATTGCCGTGGTAAGCATCCTCGGCGACCATCTGGAAGATATACGGGGCATCGTCGGCAATGTGTTCGGGGAAAAGGGTCTTGCCATATTCGATACATTCACCGGCAAGATCAAGGGCGTTGGTCAGTTTATTTCCGGGCTGTTCCAAGAGGGCGGCGTGGCAAACGCGCTGGCACCGCTGCGGGAAATGTTTTCCGGGGCGCTGGGCAAGGGCGGATTGCTGTCTACCATCTTCGGCGGGCAGGAGAATGGCCTTGCCGCCTTTGACGGCGTGGTGCAGATCATCCAGTCCGTCATGGGCGTTGTCGGCCAGCTCGTTTCTTTCTCGGTAAACACCGTACAGCCCATCATTGAGCGGGCGTTTACATTCATCACGCAAACCGTGCTGCCCACCATCGTGACCATGTTCGCGTCAGCGGCACCGACCATCGCCAGCATCATTTCCGGCATCGGCTCTGCGGTTATGACCGGGATGCAGCTCATTGGCTCCGCCATTCAGACGGCCATGCCCATCATCAAGGCTATCATCGAGATCATCCTCAACATCGGCAGCGTCGCCATCCCGGCGGTACTGTCCGCTTTCTCTGTATTCGCGCAGGGCATCAGCGCCCTTATGTCGAATATCAAGGGCATCTTCGACGGCCTGATCTCCTTTATCACCGGCGTGTTCACGGGCAACTGGCAGCAGGCGTGGGATGGCATCAAGCAGGTGTTCGGCAGCGCGTTCGACGCGCTGGTGACGCTGTGCAAAACTCCCATTAACGCGGTGATCTCCCTTATCAACTCCGCTATTTCCGGCATCAATAAGCTGGGCTTGACTATCCCGGACTGGGTGCCGCTGATCGGCGGCAAATCGTTCTCCATCAATATCCCGGAAATCCCCATGCTTGCCCGGGGCGGCTTTACTGCCGGGCCGAGCATCGCGGGCGAAGCCGGGCGCGAGGCGGTTATCAGCTTCAAATCCAGCGAGCGGGCGCGCAATATCTCCCGGTGGGAGCAGGCGGGCCGTAGGCGGGGCGTAAATGCTGTGAAGCTGGACGAGATCGAGCGGGACGATCAGGGCTGGGGCGCATACCCCGGCGGCGAGAGCATGACATTTGCGCCGCAGATCATCATTCAGGGCAATGCGGATGCCTCTGTCATGGAGCAGGCCATCGCGGAAATGCGCAGCCAGTTTGAGGAATGGTATGAGCAGATGCAGCTCCGCAGGATGCGGACGGCCTATTGACGGGAGGCAGCTATGGCATACACGACCAAGAGCGGCGATACATGGGACATGATCGCCAAGGAAGTATACGGGGACGAATACCACGCGGATGTGCTTATGGCCGCGAATCCGCAGCACATCGACACATTCATCTTTGGCTCCGGGGTGGTGCTTGCCACCCCGGAACTGGAAGAAGAACGGGACGGCCTGCAGCCCCCATGGAAGTTTGAGGCGAGCTTATGAGGAAAGGCAGAAGCGTATCTCTGGAAGTTTTCTATATCAACGCCGATTTAGCGCGGGCGGCGGCGAAGAGCGGTTCGACGCAGGCGGCAGCGCAGGGCACGGCGACAGTGGCCGGGCAGACGGTGACGCTGAACAATGCACCGCTGTATGCGTCCAGCACTACCAATAAGCCGTCTGCCCACAAAACGGGCGTGTACTATCTCTACGACAGCGCTGTGATCAACGGCAGACGCAGGATCACCAACCTTTTGTCGCGGGTGGGGAAAAAGCCTGTCGGACAGAATGTGACCGGGTGGGTAAACGATGCTGACTGCAAAGGCGTTACCTCTGCTGGTGCGGCAGAGGGCAAGACCGCTGCCGCAAAGAAAACCGGCACCGACATCGCGGAGTATGTGGAGAGCCTGACCTATGTTGACAGCGCGGCAGACAACAGCGACAGCGTAGACATTACGCTGGATGCGCAGGATGGAAAGTGGCTGCGGGGCTGGATGCCAAACAAGGGGGCTACCCTTTCTCCACGCATCATCGGGCGGGACTGGGACAGCACCGGGGACACACGCGCCATCCGCTGTGGACTGTTCGTGCTGGACGACATCTCGTTTTCGGACGCGCCGACGACTTTTCAGATCGGCGGCGTGAGCAAGCCCAGCAACACAGATTACACGGAGTTGGACCGGGAATATTTGTTGAAAAACACATCCATCAAGCGCATTGCCAGCACCATAGCCGCCCGGTACGGCCTGCAATTCGCTTTCGATGCCGACGACTACGACATCGAAAGCGACGAACAGGACGGCACCGACAGCAGCTATCTCAATGAGCTGTGCAAGAATTACGGACTGATCTTGAAAGTCTACGCATCCCGGCTGTGGATTTACGACCGGGAGCGGTACAAGGAAAAGCGGGCTGCCGTCACCGTTGACCGCACGCAGATCAAGCCGGGCAGCTTTTCGTATCGAACGACGCTGTTTGGCACCTACCCCGGCGGATAATTCGACTACACCGACCC
>CAMFSB010000301.1 GCA_945982465.1 uncultured Faecalibacterium sp.
GATCATACGGGCCTCCTTTTTACGGGCGGGCGGTTTATGGGCGGCGGAGCGGGCGCGCGGGGCGGTTACGGGCGGGCTGTTTTGCGGGGCGCCGGGCATGCTGTGGGCAGGCGGCGGAGCCTTCCAGCATTTTGCTGGCTATCTATGTTCTTTCTTTTCGCAGACAGGGCGAGGCGCGTCCTGCGCATGCTTTTTGGGCAGGGTGAGCACCGCCGTGGTGCCCACGCCCGGGGCGCTGGCGCTGCCCCGCCGGCCGCCGGCCCGCTGCGCCGCGCGCCGGCGCGCATTGGCAATGCCCACATGGGCGCCGTCATCGGCCGCCGGCTGCGCGGGGTCAAAGCCCACGCCGGTGTCGGCCACGGTGACCACATAACAGCCCGTTTCCTCGCGGGTGGCAAGGGTGACCACGCCCCCGCCCCGCTTTTTGGTCACGCCGTGCTTGACCGCGTTTTCCACCAGCGGCTGTACGCTCAGCACCGGCACGCTGAAATTATCGGTCTGGATGTCGTACACGACGGTGAGTTCGTCGCCAAAGCGGAGCTTTTCCAGTTCAAGGTAGGTCTGGATGTGGTGCAGCTCGGTGCGGAACGGGATCAGCCCCGCCTGGCCGAACGAATCCAGATCGCTGCGCAGATAATCGGAGAATTTTTCGATCATGCGCTGGGCGGCGGCAGGGTCCTCGCCGCACAAATAGTAAATGCTGTTGAGCACGTTGTACAGAAAATGCGGCTGAATCTGGCTGATGGCAGCCCGGATGCGGCTTTCGGTAAGCTGATGCTCCTTTTCCACCAGACGGTGCGACAGCTCGCTGTGGTACATCAGGTACATGGTCAGCATGCCCAGCAGCTCGCACATATACATGGGCGCTATGCCCCATACGTTTTGCAGCGGCACCGCCAGCAGCATAAACACACACAGCGAAAGCATGGTGAGCGTGCCGCGCCTGCCCAGCTTTTTGTAGTAAAACGCAACCAGCCCTATACCGAATACCAGCGCGGCGGTGTCGAAGCCGGGCACCGAGCGATACAGCCTTGTGTAGCGCAGACAGCCCGCGGCATCGAAATAGTACAGCGTGCCGGTCCACAGCGAGGTGAGCGAAAACAGGCCGAACAGCGCGCACACACACGCCAGCAGATGGGCGTATTTCCACGAGACAGGCTCTTTTTCGCGGATCAGGCTGACCAGGCTGTAGCCGTAAAACGCCACCACCAGATACCCACACCCGAACGCCAGCACACAGCACACCTTTTGCAAGGGGACCAGCTCCGGGCGGCCCTCAAACAGCAACAGGCCCATTTCGCCCAGCAGCACCAGAATGTAGGCGACCAGCTGCCCTATATAGCATTTGACGAACGGGCGGCTGCGGCTGCGGTCGGCCGCCACGCCGGCCAGCAGCACCAGCGCCACGCTGATCGCAAAGAGATACAGACCGATATTCAGTTCCTTTATGTTTACAAGAGCCGGCATTGGCACGCCTGCTTTCCCACGGGGCGCGCCGCGGCCCGGCCGGGCCTTGTGCTTCTGCGATCCGCAGCGCGCAGCACCGTTTGTTTTTTGGAATAGGAATCCATTTTATTTATCTTTAAAAGATAGCACATCTTTTCAAAAAAAGCTACCAGATTTTACAATTTTACATGTTTTATACAGGCAGAGAGACAGGGCAGGCGGAGTCGGGCGCGGCGGAACCGGGGCCGCGAAGCTGCCCGGTGCAAAACGCCGCGCAGGGCGGCGGCGAAACTGGCCAGCCCAGCCGGGAAGCGCCCGATGCAGAAAGAGCCGGGCGCGGCGGCGGGGCCGGCCTGCCCGCATAGGAACGCCCGGGCGCAAACAGCAGGCCCCGCGCGGCGGCAAAGACGGGCGCGGGGCTTGATGCTGCTAATATATTGCTTATATATAAATAAGGTAGGGCACTGCGCCTTTGCCTGCGCATGGCTTCAGGCCGGGGGCCGACCCCGATCGCACAGGATGGCCTCCACAATGCCGGCGGCCGAGGCTTCGCGGGCCACCAGCACGCGGGCGGCCCTGCCGCCCAGCGCCCGGGCCGTTACCTCCCCGATGCACACGGCGGCGGCCTGCGGCGGCAGCGCGCCGTAGGCGGTAAAGTACAGCTCCACCCCGCTGGCGCTGGCAAACACCAGATAGTCGGCATTTTTCTGCCGGTTGGCCCCCTGTTCTACAGCGGCCGGGTCGAGCCGGATGTCATACAGCGGCACGTCCCGCACCGGAAAGCGCGGAGCCAGCTGCTGCGGCAGTTCCCTGCTGCCGCGCGCCGAGCGCAGCAGGTACACCGGCGTGCCGGCAGGCACGGTGGCCAGCAGCGCCTGCGCCAGCGCTTCGGTCGTGAAGACTTCAGGGCACAGGTCGGCTCGGATGCCGTACTCTGCCAGCGCCGCGCCAGTACCTGCGCCGATCACCGCAAAGCGGCAGCCGTGCAGGCGGCGCAGGTCGAACGGCTGCTCGGCCAGGCGCTCGAAAAACAGGTGCACGCCGTTTTTGCTGGTGAACCCCAGCCAGCACGCCGCGCCGCTGCACAGCGCGGGCCAATCGATCGCGGCGGGCAGCGGCTCCACCACCGACCGCGCGGCGCAGAACACCGACGCGCCCTGCGCGCGCAAAGCCGCAGCCAAGCCATCGGTGACTGCCGCGGTGCCGGTAAGGCCGACCGTTACGCCCTGCAGCGGTTTTGCCGCCCCGCCTGCAAGCTCCAGCGCGGCCACCGCGCCCACCACGATCACCGCCGGGGGCTGCACCGCGTTGGCCGCGGGCGCGGCAGCGGCCCGCGGGGCGCGCGCCCCGGCGGGGGAGGCCGCGTGGC
>CAMFSB010000302.1 GCA_945982465.1 uncultured Faecalibacterium sp.
AAGGAGGCGGAGCATGGCAAAACCGAATATCCTTGACAGGGCCATCGCTACCGTTGCGCCGGTACACGCGGCAAAGAGAGCCGCCGCCCGGCAGGCTCTATCCATCATCAACAGCGGCTACGGCAATTACGGTGCCAATGTGACCAAAAAGAGTATGCGCGGCTGGGAGTATTTCGGCGGCAGCGCAAAGGAGGACATCGAGGACAATATCAATGTCCTGCGGCAGAGAAGCAGGGACGCTTATATGGGCGTTCCCGCCGCAACGGCAGCCCTGAAAACCATGCGAACCAATGTTGTAGCCGGTGGCTTGACCCCTGCGCCGCAGATCGACGGCGCGTTTTTGAAGCTGACCGACGAACAGACGGGCGCGCTGCGGGAGCAGATCGTGCGGGAATTTGCCCTTTGGGCTGATACGCCGATCTGCGATGCCGACCGGGTGGACAACTTCTACAAACTGCAGCGGCTCGCGTTTTTGAGCTATTGCATGAACGGTGACGCAATCGCGCTGCTGCCCATGAAGCATCAGGCCGGGCAGCCATACGATCTGCGGGTGCGGCTGGTAGAGGCTGACCGGGTATGCAGCCCGAACGGCTTTGACAGGCTTTCCCCCTGCGAAGTGCAGGGGCATAAGGTCACAAGCATTGTGCAGGGCGTTGAAACAGACGCGGACGGCATGGTAGTCGCCTACTGGATTTGCAACCGGCATCCGCTCTCCAATTTCGGGACGGTGCGCCCGGAGGAAATGAACTGGCAGCGGGTGGAGGCATACGGTGCGGAGACAGGGCGGCGGAATGTGCTGCACATCATCGACCGGGAGCGCATCGGGCAGCGCCGGGGCGTGCCCATGCTGGCCCCCGTGCTGGAAGCCATCAAGCAGCTTGGGCGCTACACGGACGCGGAGATCATGGCGGCGGTTATCAGCTCCATGTTTACCGTGTTCGTACAGTCGGAAACAGCCACGGACGCAAGGCCGTTCGGTGAAATGCTGCCGCAGGAACAGCAGGTAGACAGCGCGGACACCAGCAGCATTGAGCTGGGGCCTGCGGCTATTATCGGGCTGAACCCCGGCGAGACCGTCAATTTCGCAGACCCCAAGCACCCCAATGCCGGTTATGACGCTTTCACCAACGCCATGTTGAAGCAGATCGGCGCGGCTCTGGAAATTCCGCTGGAAGTGATGATGAAGCAGTTTACGACCTCTTACAGCGCGGCGCGGGGCGCACTCAACGAGTTTTGGCGCACTTGCCAGATGCAGCGTGACGGATTCGTGGACGATTTCTGCCGCCCGATCTACGAGGAATGGTTTGCCGAGGCCGTGGCGCGCGGGCGCATCAACGCCCCCGGATTCTTTGACGACCCGGCAATCCGCAAGGCATATACGGAATGTGTCTGGAACGGCCCTGCCCGCACCAACCTGAACCCAGTGCAGGAGGTCAACGCGGCGGTGCAGCGTGTGGATGCTGGTTTCTCCACGGCGGAGGAAGAAGCTGCTCAAATGACCGGCGGCAGTTACAGCGCCAATATCAAACAGCGGAAGATCGAGGCCGCCCAAAAGCGGGAGGTTGACGAGATCACAAAACCGCAGATCAAGACGGGAGGAAATGGCGATGCCTAAAAAGTTTTGGCAATTTCGCAACATGGCCGGAGGCAGCGCGGAGCTGCTGCTTTACGGCGATATTGCAGACAGCAGTTGGTGGGGTGATGAAGTCACCCCGAAGCAGTTTGCGGACGATCTGAACGCGCTGGGCGCGGTGAGCCGCATTACGGTGCGCATCAACAGCGGCGGCGGTGATGTATTCGCTGCGCAGGCCATCGGCAATCTGCTGGAACAGCACGCGGCGGAGGTAGTGGCCCACATTGACGGCCTGTGCGCCAGCGCCGCTACCATCGTCGCCTGCCATTGCAACAAGGTTGAGGCGGCGGCGGACAGCACCTACATGGTGCATCCCGTGCGGATGGGCATTTGCGATTATGTGGATGCCGTGACCATGCAGCAGTACATTGACGCACTGACCACCATCCGGGATAACATCGTGACCCTCTACGCAAAAAAGACCTGCAAGCCCAAAGACGAGGTTGCCGCATGGATGGATGCGACGAGCTGGTGGACGGGTGAGCAGGCCAAAGCCAACGGCTTTGTGGACGAGCTGGTGGGCGAAGAAAATACCGTCGTGGAAAATCGCGGCGGCGTGCTGTTCGTCAACAGCATTGATATGCACCTGCCTTTTGATAAGGCACCCAAATTCGTACAGGACAGCTTGGCAGCAGACCCCGCCGCCAGCAGTTTTGTAAATAACGGCCCGGCAGGCGTGCCGGAGAACACAACTTGCCATAAGGAGGTAACAGAAATGGCAAACGAAATCAAGACCGTGGACGATCTGCGCAGCGCATATCCCACGCTGGTAGACCAGATCGAGCAGGCGGCGGAAAAGCGGGCGGAGGACGCAGAGCGCCAGCGTATCCGCGACATCGAGGAAATGGCCCTGCCCGGCAGCGAGGCAGTGACCAATGAGGCCAAGTTCACCAAGCCCATCAGCGCCAGTGACTACGCTATGGCGATGGTGAAGAACGCCAAGACCAAGGGCGCTACCTATCTGGCGGGCGCAGCCAACGACGCGGCAGCCAGCGGCGTTGACGGCGTAGGAAATCAGCCCAGCCCCACCGGCGGAAATGACGAGTTCATGGATGCCATCAAGGGTCTGGGCAAGAAGTAAAGGAGGATGCAGCTATGAGCATGAATTTGGCGAAGCAGACTTTCAGCACCCAGCCTGATTATTTCGTGGCCGGTACGACCATCGGCATTGCC
>CAMFSB010000303.1 GCA_945982465.1 uncultured Faecalibacterium sp.
GCAGCAGCACCAGGCCGCACAAAAGCATCAGCAGTCTGTATTTGACGGTCAGCGCCCCATGCTTGAGCAGCCACAAAACAAACAGCAGCAGGCACAGCGCACCCAGAATAAACACGATCTGATTGGTCAGCGTCATTTCGCACGGCCCCCTTTCTGGCGGATGGAAAAGCGATCCACGACCAGCGCCAGGCTGACCTTGATCATATAGTAGGCGCTTTTGAAGCTGCGGATGCTGGACACGCCGCCCATGCGCTCCTCCATCACTACGGGGGCCTCGCCCACGGCAAAGCCGTTCAGCGTGGCGGCCATAATAGCTTCCGGCTCAGGGTAGTCGGCGGCGTAGTGATCGGCAAAATAGGCGGTCATTTCCCGCCCGGTGGCGCGGAAGCCGCTGGTCACATCCCGCACGCGCCTGCCCGACAGCACAAAAATCAGCGCCGACAGGATGTTAATGCCAAACCGGCGCATAAAGCTGGTCTGGAAGCCTTCTTTTGTAATAAACCGGCTGCCGATGCACATGTCCAGCTCGCCGGCCTCCACCGGGGCGGTCACAGCGTGCAGGTAGGCCGGGTCGTGCTGGCCGTCGCCGTCCATCTGCACGGCGATGTCGTAGCCGTTTTCCACGGCGTAGCGGTAGCCGGTTTGCACGCCGCCGCCAATGCCCAGGTTCACCGGCAGCGTTACATGGCGGATGCCGTGCTCGCGCAGGATGCGCTCGCTGCCGTCGGTGGAGCAGTCGTTCACCACCAGATAATCCACTTCGGGGCAGGTGCGCTGCAAGCGCTGTACTACCCGCAGGATGTTTTCTTCCTCGTTATAGCAGGGGATGATGACCAGTATTTTCAAGGGCGATTCACCCGTCCTTTCCTGATACGGCGGCCGCGGCGTCGCGCGGGCAGGCCGTACCTCAAAATAAAAATTCCTCGATGCGGCGCAAAAGCTCCGCCCGGCGGTAATGGGTCTGATAGTAGGCAAACGAAGCCTGGCCCATGGCGTCGCGTTCGGCCTGGCTCATGGCCGCCAGCGCGCGCAGGTTTTCGGCCAGGGCGGCGTCATCGCAGGCGGGGCTGACCAGCGCGCCGCCGCTTTCGCGCGCGGCGGCGGCGCCTTCGCCGCTGATGGAAACCAGCAGCGGCTTTGCCGCCGCCATGCAGGAGGCCAGCTTGGCCGGGATGGTCAGGCCAAGGTCCGGGCTGTCCGACAGCGACACCAGCAGCGCGTCGGCCGCGCCGGCCAAAGCAGGCACCTGGGCCGGCTTGACGCTGCCGTAAAAGGTGACCAGCTCATGCAGGCCCAGCCGGTCGGTCAGCTGCTCCAGCGCGGGGCGGCTCATGCCGTCGCCCACCAGCACCAGCCGGGGCAGTGGCTTTTCGCCGCCGTCATCCCGCAGCCGGGCCAAAGCGTGTAGGGCGGTCTCCAGGCTTTGCGCGGGCGAAAAGTTGCCCGCGAACAGCACGGTAAAGCGGCCCGCGTTTTGGGCTTTCAGCGCCGCGTCGCAGGCGGGCACGGCGTAAAAATCCTCGCAGTACTGGGGGATGACCGTGTACCGCTTTTCTTCTTTGCGGTAAAGCCCCGTGTTTTTGGTGCCCACCCGCCCGCGCAGCCGCTTTTCCAGCCCGGGGCTCATGGCGATCAGCCGGTCGGCCTTGCGGTAGTGCCAGTCCGACACGGCCTGCGCCACCCAGCGCAGCGCTTTGTTCTGCACGTTGAGCACGGAATACAGGTTTTCGGGCCAGATGTCCAGTACGTAGTTGGTCAGCGGGGCCTTGAAGCGCCGCGCGGCCAGAATGGCCGGCCAGCTCATCAGCACCGGGCTGGTGTTGTAGCACAGCACCGCATCGTACCCGCCGGGCAGGCGGCCCAGTGCGACCGCGGCGTACAGCGGCCAGGACACATAGTTCAAAAAAATGCGCGCCGAGGTGTTGCCCTTGCGGGGCACCTCCCGGCAGCGGAACACCCGCGCACCGTGGTACTCCTCGGCAAAGGGGCCGGCGGCGCTGTAGCCGTCGAACCACTCGCCCTTAGGGTAGTTGGGCAGGCCGCACAGCACGTCCACTTCGATGCCGTCGGCCAGAAAGCCGTCCACGATATCGCTGATGCGGAAGTTTTCCGGCCAGAAATGCTGGGTCACCACCAGCAGCTTTTTAGCAGCAGAATTTGCAGTTTCCATCCAAACGTCCGTTCTCTTTTGCGGCCAAGCCGCGCAAAGGCGCGGGGCGCTGCGGGCGGCTTACCCCTTGCGCCAGACCATCTTGTTCACCACGCCCACATAACTCTGGATGATCTTGACTACCTTGACCGATACATCCTCGGTGTAATAGGGCACCGGAATGCCCAGATCGCCGTTGTCGTTCATGGCCACGGCGGTGCGCACTGCCTGCTCCACGCCGTCGCCGGCGATGCCCGCCAGGATAAAGCAGCCTTTGTCCAGCGCTTCGGGCCGTTCGGTGGAGGTGCGGATGCACACCGCCGGGAACGGATGCCCCACGCTGGTGAAAAAGCTGGATTCCTCCGGCAGCGTGCCGGAATCCGAGATGACGCAGTAGGCGTTCATCTGCAGGTGGTTGTAATCGTGGAAGCCCAGCGGCTCGTGCAGCCGCACGCGCGGGTCCAGCCGGAAGCCGCTGGCCTCCAGCCGCTTGCGGCTGCGCGGGTGGCAGGAATACAAAATCGGCATATCGTAGGCGTGGGCCAGCCGGTTGATTGAGCGGAACAGGGCGTTGAAGTTCTTTTCGGTGTCGATGTTCTCCTCCCGGTGGGCCGACAACAGCATATACCGGTGC
>CAMFSB010000304.1 GCA_945982465.1 uncultured Faecalibacterium sp.
CGCCCCCCCCCGCGCGCCCGGCGCGCCTCCCCGCCGCCCCGCGCACCGCGGACCGGCGCGCCGAGACCGCCGAGGCGCTGGACAAGCCCATCGACGCCTTCTCCCAGGACGAGATGAAGGCCTTCATCGAGGAGAAGAACATCCCCTGCCCCTCCTGCGGCAAGCACAACTTCACCGACATCCGGCAGTTCAACCTGATGTTCAAGACCTTCCAGGGCGTCACCGAGGACGCCAAGAACACCGTGTACCTGCGTCCCGAGACCGCCCAGGGCATCTTCGTCAACTTCCAGAACGTCCAGCGCACCACCCGCCGCAAGCTGCCCTTCGGCGTGTGCCAGGTGGGCAAGGCCTTCCGCAACGAGATCACCCCGGGCAACTTCACCTTCCGCACCCGCGAGTTCGAGCAGATGGAGTGCGAGTTCTTCTGCAAGCCCGGCACCGATCTGGACTGGTTTGCTTACTGGAAGGACTACTGCGAGAACTGGCTGCTGAGCCTTGGCATCAAGAAGGAGCACCTGCGCCTGCGTGACCACGAGCCCGCAGAGCTGGCCTTCTACAGCCGTGCTACCACTGATATCGAGTACGCCTTCCCGTTCACCGACTGGGGCGAGCTGTGGGGTATTGCCGACCGTACCAACTACGATCTGGGCCGCCACCAGGAGGCCAGCGGCAAGAGTCTGGAATACTTTGACCCCGAGACCAACGAACACTACATCCCGTATGTCATCGAGCCGAGCCTGGGCTGCGACCGTGTGGCGCTGGCATTTTTGTGCGAAGCCTATGACGAGGAGCATCTGGTGGACGCCAAGGGCAAGGAAGATGTACGTACCGTGCTGCATTTGCACCCGGCGCTGGCGCCGTTCAAGTGTGCGGTGCTGCCGCTGTCCAAAAAGCTGGGCGACAAGGCCATGGAGATCCGCAACGAACTGGCCAAGTATTTCATGGTGGATTACGATGACGCCGGCTCCATCGGCAAGCGCTACCGCCGCGAAGACGAGATCGGTACGCCGTACTGCATCACGGTGGACTTCCAGACCATCGGCGACCCGGACAAGGGCGTGGAGGCCGACAACTGCGTTACCGTGCGCGACCGTGACACCATGGAGCAGGTGCGCATGCCCATCAGCGAGCTGAAAGCCTGGCTGGAGGAAAAGACTGCGTTCTGACAAGTTGCGGCAAAACCGGCCAACAGGTAAAACGAAGCGCCCCGGGCGGGAACCATCAACGGTTCCCGCCCGGGGCGTTTTGATGCAGTTAACAAGGGTTTGCAGACCCGGCGGGCGCTGGAATCAGCGGCGCCTTTTTGCAGTTGATGGGGCGGCTGCAGACGGGCTTTTTCGTTGTGGACAAGCAAAGATACGGGCAAAGGGCAGCATTCTTTCCCGGCGATCCCGGCATGCCGCGGCAGATACCCGGACCGGCATGGATTGACAAGTTACTGGGAGGCGCTTTCTGAACCAAAAAGACAACGGAGTCGGCTTGCATTTTTTCAGCATTCCGTTATACTAATGTCGGATGATGATTCGTTCATTTTGATATCTTGTCTGCAAATAGATCAGGCGATTTGCTCTTTTTTGCAAAAGAAATGACGCCTGTTCGTTTTTGTGCGTTCAAAAAAGCCAATCCATCCTTTCTCATTTCAAGAATGACCGCACTGCTCTATGGGATCACCTATTCTCCTTTCAACATCTGTTTTGCATCGCACATAGGAAAGGATTCGCCTTATGAATCGTCAAAATAACTTCAATGCACTTCGCCTGATGGCAGCCATCATGGTCATGGTAGGTCATATGGCCTATTTGACCGGCGGTTTACCGGCTACCATTTTGGGCGCAGGCGTACAGGCAATCGGTGTACAATTTTTCTTTTTGATCGGCGGCTATTTGATCACCAAAAGCTACCTTTCAGAACAGCATCCCATTCGTTATCTGTGCAAACGTGTTCTGCGTATTTTCCCGCCGTTGGTCGTATTTGTTCTTCTGGTTGTGTTTGTTGCAGGTCCGCTGCTTTCTTCTTTGCCTGCAGACGTATATTTCCGCCAGCGTGCGACATGGGATTATCTTCGCAATTTACTGCTGTTCCCCATTTATGTCCTTCCCGGTGTATTTCAGGCAAACATTTATCCTGCTGCGGTCAACGGTTCTCTTTGGACCCTCCCTGTAGAGTTTTTCATGTATCTTATTTTGCCGCCGCTTTTGAATATTACCGGCATCCGTCAGAATCGCAAGTACGCTAAGCCGTTATGGATCGCTCTTACCATTTTCGTATTTGCAGCCAATCTGTACCGCATTGCCTGCTATCCCAACTTTCGGCTGGTGATTTACGGTACCGACTGGATGCAGGCGATGAGCATCATTCCCTTTTATTTTGTTGGCAGTATGTTTGCAACCTGTATCCCAAAAGAAAAGCTGAACCTGCAAATCGCAGCCCTGCTGCTGCTTGGATCCATGTTTTTCCGAACCAACAATCTCACAGAAGTGGTCCTGCTCTCCATCGCGCTTTCTTACTTTGTGTTTTCGTTTGCCTTTGCGCCGATGCCCGTGTTTGCCAAGCTGATGCAAAAACAGGAAATCACCTATGGTTTGTATCTGTACGGCTTTTTCATCCAGCAGCTTTTGGTTGATGTCATTGCCAATCGGATGCACATTTCCATCGGCTGCAACCTGTACATTCTTCTCAGCGTTCCGCTCACCGCAGGATTTGCGTATCTGTCTGCCGTCTTTGTTGAAACACCGGCCAACAAGCTCTGCAAAAAGCTGACCCAGAAAATCCGTTAAACC
>CAMFSB010000305.1 GCA_945982465.1 uncultured Faecalibacterium sp.
CCGGCCGCCCCCGCCCCTGCGGCCGGATGCCGGCCAGGCAGGTGGCGGCAAGGCCCGTGGGCGTGCCATCGCCCTCAAACAGGTTTTTGCCGTCTTTTGCCAGCGAAAGGTTCACATGCAGGCCGCTGCCAGCCTGGTCGGGCAGCGGCTTTGGCAGAAAGCTGGCGTGCAGCCCGCTGCGCAGCGCCACCGCCCGCACGATCTGCTTGAACAGGATCAGGTTGTCGGCAGTTTTAAGCGGCGTGGCGTAATGGAAATCGATCTCGTTCTGGCCGTAACCGCTTTCGTGGTGGCTGTGCTCGGGGGCAAGGCCCATCGCCTCCATGGTCAGGCAGATCTCGCGGCGCATGTTTTCGCCAGCGTCCAGCGGGGCCACGTCAAAGTAGCCGCCCCGATCCATGGGAATGTAGGTGGGCTTGCCGTGGTCATCGCGTTCAAACAGGTAGAACTCGCATTCGGCGCCCACGTGCACGGTCAGCCCAAGCTGGCGGTACCGGGACACCACATCCCGCAAAAAGCCGCGGCAGTTGCCGGCAAACGGCTCGCCGAACGGGCGGTATACCTCGCACAGCAGCTGCATCACCCTGCCCTCAGCGGGTCGCCAGGGCAGGATGGTCACCGTGTCCAGGTCGGGCTGCAGCACCAAATCGCTTTCCTCCACGTGCATAAAGCCGGAAATGGAACTGCCGTCAAAACAGACGCCCTCCTCCAGCGCCTTGGGCAGGTCGCCGGCCATGACGGCAATGTTTTTCTGCGTGCCGAAAATATCGCAGAACGAAAAGCGCACGAATTTTACGTTGTTGTCATCCACAAAGTCCAAAATCTGCGAGGCGGTGGTGTGTCTCATGGGGATACCTCCTAAAACCAACGGTGTGCGGTTCTGTTTTTTAATTACCGTAAAACGCCTAAAGGCCTGCCCGGTCACCCGGGCAGGTCTTTAGGCGTGTGTAAGAAAAAGGAAAGGAGAATGGCTTGTTCAAAACGCGCCCGCGGGGTGCTTATACATAGTACAGCATCTTGGAGTAGCTGGGCAGCGGCCAGTATTCCTCGCCGCAGATGGTCTCGGCGGCATCGGCGGCGGCGCGCAGCGCGTCCATGGCAGGCAGCACCGCGTCGTGGTAGGCGTTTGCCTTGGCGGTCTCGTCGGCCAGAGCCTTGCAGCCGTCCACGGCGGCCTGCAGCGCGTCAACGGCGTCGCTCATGGCGTCGGCGTCGGCGCTCAGCGCTTCCAGGGTCTTGGTCTCGCTCTTTACGCTGATCTTTTCGCTGACGGCCAGCTTGGAAGCGGCGGTGTTGGCCAGCTCGCTCATGTAGGCGTTGCAGGCGGGCAGCAGCTGCTTGCGGGCCATTTCCAGCATGGTCTGCGCTTCGATGTTGATGATCTTGGAGTAATGCTCCATCTCAACCTCGTAGCGGCTTTCCATCTCGGTCTTGGTCAGAACACCGAAGTCCTCCATCAACTGGATGTTCTTCGGGTCGATCAGGGCGGGCAGAGCAGCGGGGGTGTATTTCTTGTTGGGCAGGCCGCGGCGCTCGGCTTCCTGCTCCCACTCGGCGGTGTAGCCGTCGCCGTTGAAGATCACGCGGCGATGGTCGTGGATGGTGCGCTTGACCAGCGCGATCACAGCACCCGGGAAGTCAGAAGCGGCCTCCAGCTCGTCGGCATAGCCCTTCAGCTCCTTGGCAACGGCCGTGTTCAGGATGGTGTTGGCGTCGCTCAGGTTCTCGGCCGAGCCGGGCATGCGGAACTCGAACTTGTTGCCGGTAAAGGCAAACGGAGAAGTGCGGTTGCGGTCGGTGGTGTCCTTGCTGAACTTGGGCAGCACATCCACGCCCAGATCCATCTTCATCTTGGTGGGGCCGGCGTAGGGCGAATCGGACGCGATGGCGTCGATCACAGCCTCCAGCTCCTCGCCCACAAAGATGGAGATGATGGCCGGGGGCGCTTCGTTGGCGCCCAGGCGGTGGTCGTTGCCCGGGGTGGCCACCGACGTGCGCAGCAGGTCGGCGTATTCGTCAACAGCCTTGATGACCGCGGCCAAAAAGACCAGGAACTGCAGGTTTTCCATCGGGGTCTTGCCGGGATCCAGCAGGTTTTCGTCCTTGGTGCTCATGGACCAGTTGTTGTGCTTGCCGCTGCCGTTCACACCCTCAAAGGGCTTTTCGTGCTGCAGGCAGACCAGGCCGTACTTGGGGGCCAGCTTGCGCATCATTTCCATGGTCAGCAGGTTGTGGTCGATGGCCACGTTGGTGGTGTCGAAAATAGGGGCCAGCTCGTGCTGGCAGGGGGCGACCTCGTTGTGCTTGGTCTTGGCGGGGATGCCCAGCTTCCACAACTCCTCGTCCAGCTCCTTCATAAACTCGGACACCTGGGGACGGATGGTGCCGAAGTAGTGCTCCTCCAGCTCCTGCCCTTTGGCGGACGGTGCGCCGAACAGCGTGCGGCCGGTGAGGATCAGGTCCTGGCGGGCCTCGTAATCCTCCTTTTTGACCAGGAAGTACTCCTGCTCGGGGCCGACGGTGGTGGAAACAAAGTCCACGTTCTTGCCGAACAGCTTCAGGATGCGGATGGCCTGCTGGCTCAAAGCGTTCATCGAGCGCAGCAGCGGGGTCTTTTTATCCAGCGCTTCGCCGGTGTAGCTGACGAACGCGGTGGGAATGCACAGCACGTCATCCTTTACGAACGCAAAGCTGGTGGGGTCCCACGCGGTGTAGCCGCGGGGCTCGCAGGTGGCGCGCTCGACGCACTCGAGGATGGAAGAGGCGTCC
>CAMFSB010000306.1 GCA_945982465.1 uncultured Faecalibacterium sp.
GGCCAGGGCAGTGATCATCTGGCTGATATCGGACGCGCCGGCCATCTCGGCTTTCCAGCGGATGGAATCCAGCGTGTTATACAAAAAATGCGGGTTGATCTGCGCCTGCAGGGCTTTCAGCTCGGCCCGGCGCTTGAGCTGCTGTTCCAGCTGCACGCGCTCTTTTTCATCGCGCAGCTGCTGGATATAGTTTTCCTGCGCGTGCAGCAAAGTGTCGATGTGAGCCAGCATGCGGTTGTAGCTTTGGGTCAGCGTGCCCACTTCGTTGGTGTACGGATAATCAAAGGGCTGCAGGGTGCTGTGCTGCTCGCTTTCGCGCATGCAGGCGCTCAGGCGCGAAAGGGGCTGCGTAACGCTGTGCACGATCTGCTTGATTTGCACCAGCATCAGCACCAGAACCGCCGCGCTGACAAGCATAAACACCAGCCGTACCTGCGCCAGCAGGCCGAAGATGGCGGATTCCGGCTGGACGTATACGATACGCCAGGGCACTGTGGCCAGCGTGCGCTGCGTTGCCAGATAATCTTCGCCTGCGTAATGCAGCGTGACAAAATCCTCCCCGGTGCCCAGCACCTGTTCCAGCAGCTGGCGTTCCTGCGTCAAAAAGGCAGAGACCTGATCGGGGTTGGACACAGGCTGCCCCTGCTCGTCCACAATCAACAGGCCGATGGTGGGGTTGGTCTGCATTTTCAGCAGGTATTCGGTCAGGCGGCTGCAATCGATGTTGGCCAGCAGAACGCACGCGCCCCCGTAGCCGTCCACTCTAAAGCGGTACATCACCGGTACCACCTGCCGGTGGGTGATAAAGATCTGGTCGGTCTGGCGGCCGCCCCACAAAATGTAGTTGCCACTGGTTTCCAGCTGCTGCCACAGCGCCGAATCCTCAAACCGGTACCCCTGCGCCACGGCCAGGCCCATATCGGTAAAACTGCCCTCCGGCGTGTACAAAAACAGCGAGTTAATCAGCGGTTCGGTTACCTTGTGCAGCGAAAGACAGGGCGAAAGCCGGCTCATGGCGACGCCGCTGACCGCAGCGGGCGTGTCGGCCAGCAGATAATCCGTCAGCGCCTCGTCAAAGCTGGAGTCCAGCCGGGTGTAAAACAGTCGTTCCACAATGCTGCGCAGCTGGCTGTCCATATAGGTCTGCACCTGCGTCATCACCGTGTCGGCAGAATCCCGCGCCTGCTGCTCGATGGTGCCGGCAACGTACAGGTAAAGGAACACCTGACTGATGAGCAGGCTGGCCAGCAGGGCGGCGGATACCAAAAGCGACAGCTTGGTGCGCAGGTTCGCATTCCGGAACGCCGTAGACAGACGGGACATGGCGGAGCGCTCCTTTCGTAAGCCGGCGGGGCCGACAAAAAATAAATGCCCACAAAACGCCAAAAGAGAGCCCTTGAAAAAGGGTTCTCTTTTGGCTGCGGTTGAACCGTTCAGATAAAGCCCCGGGGGGCTGTATAACGCGGGATCAGAGCGAGGTATCCTGCTCCATCGGTGTGAAGTTGGGGTACACGATGCGGGCGGTGCCGCCGGCTACCAGCTTGTCGTACGCGGCGTTGTAGCGGGTGTTCAGGTCCGCGATCGCGCTATCGATGTCGGTCAGACCGAAGATGCACTCCACAGCGCCGGTGTAGTAGTCCTTGCCTTCTACGATGACGGAGGGCAGCGGCGGGTAGTTCTGGTCGTTTTCGTCAATGGCCAGGTTGGGCATTTTGGCAACCGTTGCCGGGGGATCGGCCGCCGCCACGGCGCTGGGGATCATCACATTGCCAAGGCCTCCGGTGTAATAGGGGCACATCACTTCGTCGCAGTGCAGCAGCTTCATCACTTCCCAGGCCTCCTGCGGGTGCTGGGTAGCCGGGTTGATGGCGATGTCCGCGCCGCCGAACCACAGCTGCTGCTTGCCCTCGACCTTGCCGTTGACCGTGGGCAGGGGAGCTCAGTCCCAGTTGGCGTCGGTGGGGAACTGGCTGGCGTACACGCCCGGCTCAGCATGGCTGACCGAAATGTACATTGCAATGTTGCCGGCGGCAAACTGGGTGCGCAGGGGGTCGATGTCCAGCGATTCGCTGCCCGGGAACGCAACGCCCGTGGCGAACATGGCCTTAAAAGCTTCCAGCACCGGCTTGTAGGCTGTAAAATCATAGGTGCCGGTGGAATAATCGAAGCCGCTGCGGTTGCCGCCGCTGCGCATCACGATCATGTCGATGGAGCGGGCCACAGAGCTGGCCGCGGACTTGAAGTTGCCCGAGAAGCCGTAAATGCCCTCGCCGCTCAGCTGCTCGGTTACCTTTTTCGCGTCGGCGACCAGCTCATCCAGCGTGGTGGGCGGGGCGGTGATGCCCACGCGGTCAAAGATGTCCTGATTGTAGAACAGGCGCGAGGCCGAGGCCGTGCGGGGCAGGGTGTAGATGCCGTCGCCCAGGGCGTTGATGCCCTCCACAAAAGCGCCGTCGCCAAAGCGGGCGCGGTACTCGTCGTCCATAAACTGCGACAGATCCAGCGCCTGGTTCTTGTCGCGTACCAGAACCTCCAGCGTGTCTGTGCCGGACAGCTTGTACACATCCGGCGCCGTGTTGGTGCTGAACGCCAGGTCGATCATCTGGGAGTAGTTGTCAGCATACACCTGGTAGTCAATATAAATGTTCTTGTCGTTGGTGGCGTTGTACTACTCGAAGATTGGGGTCAAGAAAGCATGGTCGTTCCTGTCGGTAGTCAAGTATAAGATGTTGAAATTCCCCTCACAGCCGCC
>CAMFSB010000307.1 GCA_945982465.1 uncultured Faecalibacterium sp.
CTACCGCTTCCGGCAGGCAGAGCCCGGCATCATCCGGCAAAAGCTGGACAGCTGGCCGCTGCTGCCGGGCGCAAAAGCCCGTCCCCGCCCGCCGGAGGACACCCCGGGCGCGGACGCTCTGCTGGCGCTGGATGCAAACTTCCGCTCCGCACCGCAGGTAGTGGCGGGTATCAACTTTCTCTTTGAGCAGCTCATGACCCCGGAACTGGGCGATACCGCCTACGGGGACGGGCAGCGTCTGGTCTGCGGTGCGCCCGGGGAATATCAGGGCAGCGTGGAGGTGCAGTTTCTGCCGGACGATGAGACGGAAACCGATGCAGGCTGGATCGCCGAGCGCATCGCGCAGCTGGTTTCTGCCGGGGAGCCGGTGCGGGAGGGCAGCACCACCCGCCCGGTGCGGTACGAGGACTGCTGCGTGCTGCTGGCAGCGCGCACCGAGTTCCCGGCCTATGTGGAGGCACTGACCGCCCGGGGTATCCCGGTATACGCCGACGCCCGGGAGAACCTGATGCTTGCGCCCCACATCCGCCCCCTCATCGCCCTGCTCAAGGTCATCGACGACCCCTCGCAGGATATCTATCTGGCTGCTGCCATGCTGGGCCCCATGTTCGGCTTTACCGAGGATGACCTTGTGCGGCTGCGCGCCCGCAGCCGTCAGGTGCCGCCAGAGCCGGACAAAAAGCCTGCCCGCATCAGTCTGTACGGCGCGCTGCTGCGGGCGCTGGAGGACCCGGCCGATGATTCCTTTACCGAGAAGGTCAAGGACTTCTACGCCCACCTCACCGCCCTGCGGCAGATGGCGCGCAGTGCCCCGGCAGAGCAGCTGCTGGAAGAAATTTTTGCCTCCACCGGTTATCTGGCGGCGCTGGGCGTGCTGGAAAACGGTGCCCGCCGCCGGGAGGATGCCCGCCGCTTTGCCTCCTTCTGCGCCGCCTCCGGTGCAGGCGGCATCTCGGCGCTGGTGCGCGCCATTGATGCCGCCGCGCAGGCCGGCAGCACCGGCCAGGCCACCGTGCCCAGCGGGGTACACCCGGGATGTGTGTCCATCATGACCATCCACCGCTCCAAGGGTTTGCAGTTCCCGGTGGTATTCGTGGGGGATACGGCGCGCAAGTTCAACTCCTCGGATATCCGTCAGCCGGTGCTGGTGCACCGCAGCTACGGCGCGGGGCTGCGGCTGCGGCCGGAAAACGGCGAGGGCGCCTACAAGACCGCTGCCTACACCGCGCTGGCCGCTGTCCACGCCAAAGAGCTGCGCAGCGAGCAGATGCGCCTTTTGTATGTGGCGCTCACCCGTGCACAGGATAAGCTCATCCTCACCGTGCCCCTGAGCAGCGGCAAGAGCGCCAAGCCCTTTGCCAAGGCGGCGGCTTTTCTGGCTGCCGGGGCGGGAGCCACGCTGCACCAGCAGGCCAACAGCTTTGCCGACTGGCTGCGGGCGGCGCTGCTGGTGCACCCGGACGGCGGGGTGCTGCGGCAGCTTTCCGGCAACCGGGAGCTGCTTTTTGTGCAGACCGAAAGTGTGATGGCTATCAAGGTGTGTGACGATGCCGTGCAGCTGGCCGAGGAACCGGATGCAGCCACGCCGGACGAAGCGCCGGAGACAGACCCGGCACTGGTAGAGACCCTGCGGCAGGGCTTTGCGTGGCAGTACCCGGCGGCAGCGCTTGCGCAGGTGCCTGCCAAGGTCAGCGTGACCAGTATCGTGCACAAGGCCGAGCAGACCACGCTGGAGCGCCCGGGTTTCCTTTCCAAGGACGGCCTGACCGCCGCCGAGATGGGCACCGCGCTGCCCGCCTTTCTGGAGCACGCGGACTTTGCCCGGCTGGCCGAGGCTAAGGCGGCAGGCACACTGGACGAAGCCATCCCGGTGGAGCGGGACCGTCAGGTGGCATTGCAGCTGACCGCCCCGGAGATCGCGGAAAAGCTGGACGCGGTGTGCATCCGCCGCTTTGTGGAAAGCGAAGCCTTTGCAAAGATCTGCGCCGCCGAGCAGGTGCTGCGGGAGCTGCCCTTTATCACCGCGCTGCCCGCCGGTGCGGTGCTGGCGGCGCAGGGGCACGAGACGCTGCCCGCCGCCGCAGACGCGCAGGTGCTGGTGCAGGGCATTGCCGACCTTGTGCTGGTGTACCCGGATCATCTGGAACTGCTGGACTACAAGACCGATCGCCGCAAAGCCGAGAGCGACTTTTTGCGCGCCTACCGCGCCCAGCTGAACCTTTACGCCATTGCCACCGAAAAGCGCTTTGCACCGAAAAAGGTGACCTATAAGGGCATCTACTCCTTTGCACTGGGCAAACTGATCGAGGCGTAAAAGGGAAAAGTCATATTTTTTCCAAAGAACGCATAAAAAGTGCTTGACAGGGCAGATAAAGCGTGGTAGAATAGCCGGGTAAAGAAAGCAGCTACGGCCTGTGCCGCGCTCGCCTTGCGGGAGGATGTCCCCGGGCTATACCCGAAACAGCAGCTTATTCCTTTGAGAATGCTGCGGCTTTGTGTGAAATTTCGCGCGGCTGTCCAGAATGTGGGCGGCCGCGTTTTCTATGCCAAATATTGCAACACTATGGATTTTGTTTGGAGGTGCATTCATTATCGCTACCGCTGGAAAGTCGAAGGAACTGGAGATCAACGGTCAGATCCGTGACCGTGAGGTTCGCCTGATCGGAGCCGACGGCGAGCAGAAGGGCGTGGTCAGCATTCAGGTGGCCATGCGCGCTGCTGAGGACGCCGGACTTGATC
>CAMFSB010000308.1 GCA_945982465.1 uncultured Faecalibacterium sp.
GGCCCGGTGGCAGCCCGGCCGCCGTCGTTGTCGCTGTCGCCCACGTCGGCGACGTTCACCGGCTCAGCGGCGTTGGGGAATTTGACCGGTTTACGGGCCGAGCCGTCCGCTTCCACCAAAACCACGTCCGCGGCGGCGCAGACCCGACGGTAGGTCCCGGGGGAAAGCGCCCGTATTTTTTCCCCCTCCGGGAGGCCCGCCATGGCATACCCCGTCCGTTTCAGCTGCCTGATGATGACATCGGCGTCATCGGTCAACAGCGTGTCCGGCTCGATGAACATATGGGTCGAGGTAGTGACAAACACCGTTTTGCCCTGCGCCCGGTACTGTTCCGCCTGCCGGTGGATCAGGGTGGTTTTGCCGCCGGCCCCCACAAACGTCCGGATCATACGGTTCCTTTCCGGTGGAGGATGGCTTCCAGCACGCCGCCCGCAATGCAGCGGGCTTTATCCGAGATGGTAAAGCAGTTATTGTATTCCTCCGCCCGCGGGTCGATATCCGCGATCTTGAAGCCCTCGGTCACCGGGTAGCCGTCCCGCAGCAGCCCGCGCAGCAGGCCCGTCAGGGTGGCCCGCACCGGCACCGGCCCGCCGGCGGTCTCCACCACGGCGATGATCTGCCCCCGGGTCACGGGGTCGGTGATGCCCGCCATGTTCCGCAGCACGCCCGCCGCCGGGCTGTGGATGACCCGTTCTTTGCCGTAGCCGCCGATGACACCGGGCACGCCGGTGTTGGGCGCGGCCGTGCCGGAATAGAGCACGCGGCCCAGATCATGGCCGCGCTTGGTTTCCACCACGGCGTCCACATCCACCCCCGCGGTAAAGCCGGGGCCAAGGCCCACCGTGATGGGCGCCATGGCCCGGCTGGTGCCCAGGTTCCGCTTGGCAAGGATGGCGTCCACCACTGCAAGCGGCCGAAAGCCGGCAATGCAGGCTCCCACCGGGTCGACAAGCATGGCCAGCGCGTCCTCGCGCAGCAGGCGCTCCGCCTGCTGTGCGGAACCGGCCAGCCGGCAGGTCACGCCCTCCACGGTCTGGCTGCCCTGGTACACGGCCTCGCTGAACGCCACGTTGCGGCGGATGGCAGAGGGGCGGGCCGTTTCCAGCACCAGCACAGAAAACCCGCACTGATACAGCTTATGGATCGTTCCGGTGGCAAGGTCACCCCCGCCCCGCACTACGATCAGGTTTTCGTTTATTCCAGACATACAAACGCATCTTTCTTTTCACTTACATAGCCGACGATGGCGGCGCATGGGATGCTTGCCTGCAGCTGGCGCAGGCAGGCGGGCGCGACGGCTTGTGGCAAAGCGAACAGCAGCCCGCCGCTGGTCTGCGGGTCGTAGAGGAGATCCTGCACCGCAAGGGGGATCTCCCGGCAGAGTTTGACCCCGTCGGCGGCATACTGCCGGTTGCGGTACGCCCCCGCCGGCACCAGCCCCATGGAGGCAAACTCCAGCGCTTCGGGATGGAACGGCACCGCATCCACAACAAAATGCAGCGTGCAGCCGCTGCCCTGGGCCATTTCGTACCCATGCCCCAGCAGCGAAAAGCCGGTCACGTCGGTGCAGCTGTGCACCGGGTAGGTTACCATGATGTCCCGGGCGGCTTTGTTGAGCTGCGCCATCTGGGCATACACCCGTTCCATCACGGCCGGGTCGGCCATGCCCGCCTTGGCCGCCGTGGTCAGGATGCCGACGCCCAGCGGCTTGGTGAGGATCAGCGCGTCGCCGGGCTTTGCATTGCTGTTGGTCAGCACCTTTTGCGGGTGCACAAAGCCGGACACGGCCAGGCCGTAGATCGGCTCGGCCCCGCGGATGGTGTGCCCGCCGGTGATGATGGCGCCCGCTTCGTAGGCCGCGTCGTAGCCGCCCCGCAAAATCTCCCGGATGGCGTCCTCGGGCATACCCTCGGCGGCGCAGAGAAGATTCAGCGCCAACTTTGGCTCGCCGCCCATGGCGTACACGTCGCTCAACGCGTTGACCGCGGCGATCCGGCCATAGAGGAACGGGTCGTCCACAATGGGCGGGAAAAAGTCAGTGGTCTGGATCAGGGCGGTGTTCTCGTCCAGCACATAGACGCTGGCATCGTCGCTTTTGTCGTAGCCCACGATCAGCCGGGGGGCGGCGTGGGGCTTAAACCCCTCCAGCATACGGGCCAGCGTGCCCGCCCCCAGCTTTGCCCCGCAGCCGGCGCAGTTTGCCAGCTTGGTCAGCTTTACCTGTGTTTCCATATCAGGGCCTCACAATGGCAGCGGCGGCTTCCATCCGCTCCACAATGTCGTACATATTGGTCACGCCGCCCACCGCCAGCTTGTCTTTCAGGCCGTAGTAGTCCAGGCAGGTGCCGCAGGTCAGGATCGTAACGCCCTCGGATTCCAGCAGCTTCAGATCCTCCAGCGTGTCCGCCCCCTCGCTGGTCAGGTAGGCGCCGGTGTTGTAGCACAGCACGGTCTCAGGCAGTACGTCCTGTTTGGTCAGGGCGAACACAAAGGCTTTCATCAGCGCTTTGCCCAGCGTTTCGTCGCCGGTACCCATGGTGTTGGCCGAAAGCACTACCAGCATTCCCTTTTTGCGCGTGTCGGGGGCACAGGCGGTCTCCGGCTGGTGCTGATTTTCCGCCGCGCCGCCGATGCGCATGGTAACGGTATAGTCGTTTTCGCTCTGCTTTTCGCCGCCAGCCGAATAGCCCATGTGGGCGGCGAACCGCTGCAGGTTCTGCAC
>CAMFSB010000309.1 GCA_945982465.1 uncultured Faecalibacterium sp.
CCCGGCGGCCTGCGGCGGCCGGCACAAACCGGGCCGGCCGCACGGCCGCCCGGCGGCCTTTACACTACAACGACAACGGGCAGGCTGCACCTGGCAGCCCGCCTGTTTTGATTGCCTTGATTTAATTTTTACTTTGCGGAATCCTTTTTCTTCTGGCTGTAAACAAGGGTTCCGGCAAAGCCTGCCATGGAGACGAGGAACAGTGCGATCCAAAATACAGGCACGGCAGCGTTCTCGCCGGTCTGCGGGGACTGTACCGGCGCCACACTGACCGGGCTCACCACAAAGCGGGTGCTGCACTCGCCGTTGGTATAGACCACCGTCAGGGTATGGGACCCAACGGCCAGAGTTTGCAGGTAGCCGGCCCCCAGGGAAACAATCGTAGAGCCGGCGCGCGCCGTATAATTGCTTGCATCGATCAGCACACCGTCGATCTTGACGCCCGTAAACCTGGCAAAATTACCGCTTACACGGAACGTAAGCGGCCCGCCGCTGCTCTGCGTCCATTGGCCGTTTGCGCCTTCGAGGAACTTGTACGTCGGGGTGGGGGCGATATATCCGCAGATGTCACAAACATCGTCATCCCCGTAGCTGTGGGCCGCCACGCTTTCCGCAATAACCACACCGCAATCGGCTACGGTACACACTTTCCAATGCTGATCCGTGTCATACTGCCAGTCGGACGGCGTGTGCCCGGCCGGCACAACCACGCTGCTGTGGTCTGTGATCTCCACGGTGCCGGCCTCGTCTTCAAACCACTTGCCGCAGTCATCGCAGACATAGTACGCGGTGTGGCCTGGCTGCGTGCAGGTGCTGGGGTTGGCAGGCACAAGCGTCAGCGTGTGCGTATGGTCGATGCTCCGAATACTCACCGTCATAACGATGGTATAGATGCCTCTGCGGCCGTAATCGCCTTCGATCAGCATATACCTCGAAGAGCTTCCGCTGCCGGGATCAGACGCACGCCATCCAGCATCTGCTTTGTTGCAACTTTTATTATTTTCTTTCTGCTTTACAATAAACTTTATATGCCTGCGCCCCAGCCGCTGCCCAGCCAGGAAGAACGCCTGAACGCGTTTATCCAGAAATACGAGCTTTCCTTGCGGGAGACCGAGGTGCTTCAGCTGATCCGGGAGGGCGCTTCCAACGGCGAGATCTCCGCCAAGCTGTTCATTTCTGAAAACATGGTCAAGTTCCATGTCCGCAACATTCTGAAAAAGACCGGCTGCTCCAACCGCGCAGAGCTGCTTGCCGCGCTGAATCGGTCGTAAACAGCAGACGGGCCGATCCGACTTAAAACGGTTTGCAAACAAAAACCCCGGCGCAGCCGGGGTTTTTCATGTGCGGGCATAGCCCTGGAATACCAGCCACGCGTCAAGCCGCATAAGTACAGTCTGCCAGCCGCGAAGGATTTGTTACTTACTGCCCATAAACGGGCTTTTTAGGTCAGCCATCGTTGTTTTGAGCATACGTCATGCCAGTACTCGCCACGCCTTAACCCGACTTCTATTTGTCATGTTTTTTGATATCATGCAGCTTGAGGTGATACTATGCAGGAGAACAGGCTTTTTAAGATTGTATAGCGTAATCAGTGCAAAACACCGGATTGAACTGCACCGAGTGTGCTAGACGCACCGGCACATTTTTGTACAACGGAAAACAGCTCTTTTCCAAGTATTCCGCCGAACGCTGCACCGACAGCCAGTGGTGTACTTGTTTCAAATACAATACCTGACGTTTTTGACATACAATTTTTGATCACAGAATAACTGGACATGGACAGTACTGTACAACCCGATAAAAAGCTGATTGTCTGAACACTCCCTATATGTAAAAGATCCAGCATAGGCTTAATAATGACGCCCCCGCCTATACCGCAAACAGCTCCTACAGTTGAGGCCAGAAAACTGACCAAAAACACTACGACCGACATTCTCTTTCCCTTCTTCTTGATTGAGATCGATTTGGATTGGCTAAAAGAAAACCACGCAATCAACTATTATATCCGACGCTGTGCTGCAAAACGGCGATTTTCCGTGGCAAGGATCTCCAGACGTTCAATAATATAATCCATCAGTGTTCTGTGGCCGCACAGTGTGCCACCCGGCCGATAACACACCTCCTGCCGCATTCTTTGGCAACCACCGCCACAGATATGCCGGTATGGACAACTTCCGCAAAGACGCAACTCAGCTGAAGGGCGTTTTTCAAACTGAACACCTTTCGACGAATGCAGAATATCAACGACTCGGTCAGACACCAAGTTTCCAGTGCAGTATTCATCCAGAACATAAAAATCACAAGGATATGTACTACCATCTGCTTCCACAATAATTTGGGAATGGCATCGTCCGGTGAGGCCGCAGGCATTGCACTGTCCAAAGGCCAACAGATTAACAAGATCGTCAAACAGTTTAATGCTGATGTAATTCCCCTGACGGTATTCCTTATACCACAAATCAAATATGCCGCGATAAAAGGATGCATATCGCTGCGGGGTAAGCGCATAGATATCCCCCTGTCCCTCCAACGGACCCAAACAGGGAATAAACTGTACATAACTCAGCTTCTGCTCTTTGATAAAGTTCCATATCTGGACAGGATGACGCGCCAAATGATTTGTGAGAATCATTAAAACATTGTATTCTACACCAATCTCATCCATCAGTTTCTTCGCCGAGAGCACTTTTCGGAATGTACCTTCTCCTGCAGCATCCAACC
>CAMFSB010000310.1 GCA_945982465.1 uncultured Faecalibacterium sp.
AGGAGCAGATATGCCATACTGTCTCGGGGAGTGTCGAGTATCCTTGACGCTTCTCGAGGCTTTCTTATATGGGGGTGCGGTATGAACGTGAATGCAGTTAAGCATCAGGCGAAGCTGCTGGAGTGGAAAGATCGAGTAGCAGATTGCAGAAGCAGCGGGATGAGCGTAAAACATTGGTGCGAGGAAAATGGTTGTTCGCCCAAGACTTATTATCGCTGGGAGCAAGAAATCTTGGGAAAAGTAAGGCAAATTGCAAAGGCACCGTCTCAACCAGTACTGGCCGAGCTCCCCTTGGCTAAGCCAGTACAGGACTGTTCTTTGAAAAGAGATGTATTTGTTCCTGCCGCGGTTATCCGCATTGGGCAGATGGAACTGGAGTTGTCCAATACGGTGTCAGCGGAGCTGTTGAGTCAGCTGAAAGGACTGATGCGCTTTGTTGAATGACGCAAAAGGATTCAGCCGCATCATCATTGCGTGCGGGCGTACTGATCTGAGACGTGGTATCGATGGACTGGCTGCAGTTGTGCAGGAACAGTTTCAACTGGATCCTACCGAGAAAAATGTTCTGTTCCTGTTCTGCGGGACAAAGACAGACCGAATCAAAGGTCTCATTTTTGAAGGAGACGGATATCTGCTCGTATACAAAAGACTTTCTGCGGGGCGCTTCCGTTGGCCACGAACCCAGGAAGAGGCCATGGCTATTACGCAGGAGCAATTTGATCTGCTGATGCAGGGCATGACGATTGTATCTACGATACGGCAAGTAAATCCAAAGCGGCTGTGCTGAGTTCGTCATAACGGAGAAAATACAGAGAAGTTTATTTGAACAAACGGTGCCGGGAACAGTAATTTTCGCGAAATGTGGAAATTGCAGTTTCCCGGCACTTCTTTTATCCACTTCCCAGGTGATATGACGGCAAAGAACAGTTCTTGATGTGCGTTCTGTGGATTGCCCGGCAGTTGAAGCCCCAGAATTTCAACAGTCATTCTGACGAAAGACATTTTGACAAAAAGTGGCATGATTTATGGCTTTGCAGTATAATAAGGGCATCTGAGAGAAGGGAAATCTGCTCATGAAACAGTATACGCCGGAAGAACTGAATAAGCTGAGCAAGGAAGAAATCGTTGCCCTTCTGATGCAGTCACAAAAAGAAGCGGCGCTCTTCAAGGAACGCCTGGAAGAACTGCAGATGCATCTTTTTGGCCGCAGCACGGAACGGATGGAATGCTTCGGGCAGGAAAGCATTTTCAATGAGGCTGAGGTAAAATACAGCGAAGAAGAAAATGAACCGGAAATAGAGAAAGCGGTTGTTGTGCGTCCCAAAAGGCCGCGCGGCAAGCTGGCTGAGGATCTCAAGGGACTCCCTACGCGGAAAGAAATGCACGAATTGTCTGAAGATGAGCTTCAGCGTATCTTTGGCGAAAACGGCTGGAAACGGCTGCCGGACGAAGTAAGTTGGAAACTTGAGTACCACCCCTCTGTAAAAGAGGCGGTGGAACATCATACTGCTGTTTACGCTGCAAAGAATGATGACCGAATCGTACGGGCACCGCGCCCGGCAGATCTACTTGCGCACAGCATAGCGACGCCGTCTTTGGTTGCGGCAATCATGAACGCAAAGTACACCAACGCCGTGCCACTATACCGCCTCAGCCAGGAATTTGGCCGCAGCGGAGTTCATCTCTCTGTGCCAACCATGGCAAATTGGGTGATCCAGTGTGCAGAACGCTACTTTCAGCCGGTATATAACAAGCTGCATGAAGAACTGTGCAAGCTTCATGTAGTCCAAGCTGATGAAACTCCCTGCCAGGTCAGTAAGGACGGACGTCCGGCCAATGCGAGGTCCTACATGTTCGTCTACCGAAGTGGGGAACTGTATAACAAACCCGGAATAGTCCTCTACGACTACCAGAAAACAAGAAACGCCGACCATCTGGAAGAGTTTCTGAAGCAGTTTTCCGGTATTCTGGTTTCGGATGCCTACAGCGGATACCACGCCTTGGACAAGCGGAGAGAGGATATCCGGATTGCGCATTGTTGGGCTCACGCACGTCGTGATTTCGCAGATGCAGTAAAACTGCTGAAGAAGGGCGGGCCCTCCAAGCAGCGCATAAAGAAGACAATTGCATACCAGGCGTTAGAGCGGATTGGAACCATGTACGCATTGGAAGATGAATGGAAGGGTCTGACTCCCGCAGAACGCCTCAGCCGCCGTCAGGAGCACATGAAGCCACTGGTGGAGGCCTACTTTGCGTGGGTAAAAGAAATTAACCCGGATACTGTACTGAGTGAAAAGACGAAGGATGGCTTGCAGTACAGCATAAACCAGGAGAAGTATCTCAGAGCCTTCCTGGAAGACGGCGAAGTACCCATTGACAATTCCGCAAGCGAGCGATCCATACGCCCGTTCTGCGTTGGGAGATCCAACTGGCATGTCATTGACTCGATTAAGGGGGCACAGGCCAGCGCTATTGTTTACAGTATCGTTGAGACGGCAAAAGCCAACAATCTGAAACCGTATGAGTATTTGCAGCATTTGCTCTCTGTAATGATGGAGCATATTTATGATGCTGATACAGCGTACCTGGAGGATCTGATGCCTTGGTCTGAGAACTTACCCGATGTCTGCAAGAAAACACCCTAACAGAATGCCGGCAGCCACACTCTGGTGGTTGCCGGCATTCTTGTCAAGGTACGGGTTATTTACCGTTTACGA
>CAMFSB010000311.1 GCA_945982465.1 uncultured Faecalibacterium sp.
AACGTAAGCGGTCAATCTTCATCCGTATTATAATCAACTCCACTTTATGAGATAATAGACTCTAAGAAGTCTCAGAAATCCAAGAAGTCCAAGGCAAGTAGCGAGGAACTATTAAAAGACGCAAAAGTCTCGGAAGTCTCAGGTATCGAACGAGACGTATCAGAAGTCTAAGAAGTCTCAAAGGATGGAGGGCGAAATATGGCCGGTGAATATCATAGCCTGAAAAAGCAGCAGTATCTGAATCTGATCAAAGAGTGTGCGCACAGCGGAAAGAACAAGCGCGAGTGGTGTTCCGAAAAAGGAATCAAGTATTCCACATTCATGCGTTGGCAGGCTTTGCTACGGGATGAGGTGGCAGAGCAGGTCATGGAACAGCAGGCGATCGTACCAGTGAAAATTGCTCCACCGGCATCTGGCACTCGTATTCCAGATCGTTCATCCCGGCAGGAGGTCGAGATCCGGAAAGGAGAACTGTCGATCTCTTTGCCGAATTCAGTGTCTGCCGCATACATCCTGGAAATCATAAAAGGTCTTTCCTGATGCTGGGGGATATCCGACAGGCGAAGAATGTGTACATCGTTACAGGCTACACAGATATGCGAAAAGGAATACGAAGCCTGGTGCCCTATGTGATGCAGAATTTCAAAATGGATCCATATGAAAGCGGCCTGTTTCTGTTCTGTGGCAAGAAGTGTGACCGCATAAAGGCACTGCTTTGGGAACCGGATGGATTTGTTCTTCTGTATAAGGTACTGGACAACGGCAGATACCAGTGGCCCCGGAATGAAAAAGAAGTCAAAGAGCTGACATGGGAACAGTTCACTTGGCTCATGCAGGGCCTGAGCATCGAGCAGCCCAAAGCGATCCGTCCAGGCAAGCCAAAATTCTATGTGTAGTTTTCAACAGTGCTTGCGTTTTTCGCGTAATATTCTGACCAAACGAACCGCCTTTTTGACCGTAATTTTCTCCGTGGCAATCTCCCTCATTTTGCTGGAAATCTGCTCTTTTCTCCTGTATAATCTTCTTGTGAAGAATGCAGAAGAAAGGCGGCAAAGAATATGACGGAGATTGATTTGAGCACTCTGACCCCGGAGATTGCCGCCTACATTCGTGCTCTTGAAGCAAAGAACCAGAAGCTGGAAGAAGAAAACCGCGCCCAAAAAGACGCGCTTGTCCGGCTGCAGTCTCTGAACGAGCAGCTCGTTTGCCTGCGCAAGCGTATGTTCGGGCAATCCAGCGAGAAGATTGAATACGTTGACTGCAAGCAGCTGGATTTTTTCAATGAAGCGGAAGTCTGCTGTGATGCCGCAGCTCCCGAGCCGGGAAAAACCGTTCCGGTGGCGGCCCATTCACGAAAAGCAAAGCGTACTAAGGCTGAGCTCACCGAAGGTCTGGAGCACCAGAAGGTCTTATGTGAGCTGCCGGAGAATGAGCGGATCTGCGCCCGATGCGGCACTGAGATGGTTCGGATCGGTGAAAAATACGTTCGCTCCGAGCTTACCATTATCCCTGCAAAAATCTCTGTGATCGATTATTATACAGCAACCTACAAGTGTGCTCACTGCGAGCAGGAAACGGGTGAAAGCTACATTGAGCAGGCGAAAGCCCCGGTTCCGGTCATGAAGAAAAGCATGGCTGCTGCTTCCACAGTTGCTTATGTTATGCAGGAAAAGTTCCAGAAAGGTGTACCCCTCTACCGACAGGAAGAATATTGGAAGAGCCAGGGCGTTGACCTGCGACGGAACACAATGGCAAACTGGGTCATTCGAAGCTCCCGGTGGTTTGCCCCTTTATGGGGTGCCTTCCGGGATGAACTTCTCCAGAGCGGCATTGTCAACGCAGACGAGACGGACTGCCACGTTCTGAAAGAGGATGGCCGCGAATCGAAACAGATGTCGAAGATGTGGGTGTTCTGCTCGCCGGAAAAGAACATTGCGCTTTACCAGTACAAACCCAGCCGTAAGGGCCAGGTAGCAAAAGAGATGCTCAAGGGCTTCTCAGGCTATCTGCAGACCGACGGCTATTCGGGTTACAATGCGGTAGAAAATGTAACGCATATTGGGTGCTGGGCGCATGCGCGGCGTAAGTGGGTGGACTGCTTCGTGGACAACAAGCCTGTGGAGGGCAGCAAATCTCAAAAAGCGTTTGAGTACGTTGAGAAAATCTTTGCGCTGGATTCGTCGTGGAAGGATCTGCCGCCGGATGACCGAAAGGTACATCGCCTGGCACAACTGAAACCTGTTATGGATGAGTATTGGGAGTTTCTGAACAGCTTTGAGGCTGACAAAAATTCCAATCTTGGCAAGGCACAGACTTATTCTTTGAACCAGAGGGAAGCCTTGGAAAGTGTTCTGCTGGATGGCCGTCTGACACTTACCAACAATCTTGCAGAGCGGACCGTGAAGCCTTTCGTTATGTCCCGAAGGAACTTCCTGTTTTGTGACACCTCGAAGGGCGCAGATGCAAGTGCGCTGTGCTTCAGTATGATCGAAACGGCAAAGCGAAATGGTCTTGATCCTTTTGGGTATCTGCTGTTTCTGCTGCAGGAGCTTCCTAAACTTGGTGAAACGCCTGCAATGGAACAGCTCAAACCTCTTTTCCCGTGGTCTGAGTCCATCCCGCAGTATTGCCATCTTACCTGATTTTCTGCACCTCATGTCTGAGGTGCTTTTTCTTTTGCCCTTGACGGGTGATTATTGACCGCTTAC
>CAMFSB010000312.1 GCA_945982465.1 uncultured Faecalibacterium sp.
GTTGTTGTTCCTTTGGTTGGTGAGAGGCTGTGTGGTCTGTCGGTCTTGCTGCTGGCCCTTCAAGGCTAGTTCCCGCTTTTCGTCGCCGTGGCGGCCCGCTTCGGCCGCGATCTCCTTGGTCAGATCCAGCGGGAAGCCGAACGTATCGTTCAGCTTGAACGCCTCGATGCCGCTGAGCAGGCGCTGCTTGCCGCGCTCCATGCTGTCCAACAGGCCGCTGAGAATATTCATGCCGGCGTCGATGGTACGGGAGAAGTTGGCTTCCTCGGTGCCGATGACCTTTTTGATATAGGCTTCGTGCTCACGCAGCTCCGGATAGGCCGATTCGCTGGAGGCGATAACGGTTTCCACCAGTTCCACCAGGAACGGATGATCCACACCCAGCATGCGGCCGTGGCGGGCGGCGCGGCGCAGCAAACGGCGCAGCACATAGCCGCGGCCCTCGTTGGAGGGCAGGATGCCGTCAGACACCATAAAGGTGCAGCTGCGGATATGGTCGGTGATAACGCGGATGGAGATATCGTTCTTGGGGTCCTGCTTGTAGGTCTTGCCTGCAATGTGCTCCACATGGTGCAGCACGCTCTGCACGGTGTCCACCTCGAACAGGTTGTCCACGTTCTGCATCACGCAGGCCAGACGCTCCAAGCCCATGCCGGTATCAATGTTGGGGCGTGCCAGACGCTCGTAGTGGCCCTTGCCGTCGGCGTCGAACTGGCTGAACACGAGGTTCCAGATCTCCATATAGCGGTCGCAGTCGCAGCCCACGCCGCAGGTCGGCTTGCCGCAGCCATACTCGGGGCCGCGGTCAAAATAGATCTCCGAGCAGGGGCCGCACGGGCCGGAGCCATGCTCCCAGAAGTTATCCTCCTTGCCGAAGCGCACCATGTGGTCGGCAGGGATGCCCACCTTCTGCGTCCAGATATCGTAGGCCTCGTCGTCCTCTTCGTACACCGAGATATACAGCAGCTCCTTGGGAATGGCCATCCACTCCTCGCTGGTCAAGAACTCCCACGCCCAGGGGATGACTTCTTCCTTAAAGTAATCCTGGAACGAGAAGTTGCCCAGCATTTCAAAAAACGTGCCGTGGCGGGCCGTGATGCCCACACGCTCGATATCCGGGGTGCGAATGCACTTCTGGCAAGCTGTCCAGCCGAAGATGGTCCTTGCCCTCAAAAAAGCTCAGGTAGTTTTCGCGCAGTTCATTCAAACCGGTCCATTGCATACATTTTTCTCCTTTTGTTCCAAAGCATTTATGACAATCAGCGGCTCAGGCGGCGGGCTGCCCACAGCAGATCTGCGCGCGCCGGGACCAGCGGAGAATGGAAAAAGCGTCCGCCCCAAAAAGGGACGAACGCTTTGCCGGCATCCGTGGTACCACCCAGCTTGCGCAGGGCAGGCCCCGCGCCACTTTGCCGCGTTAACGCCGCGCTGCGTCCGGCTTATTTCGCCGGAGGCTCAAGGGTGGCTTGAAGCGCGCGCGGGACGAAAACCTTTCAGCCTGGAGCTTTCTTTCTGGAGAGCGCTGCGCGTTTCTGGCCCTGTCAAAGCCATTGTCATGATTCGTTTTGATTATAGCATTCCGTGCGCGAAAGTCAACTGTTTTCTGTCTGCTGCGCGGTTTCGCCCTCCAGCAGATACAGCGCGTCGCATACGCGCGAAAAGATCGCCGCGCTGGAATATTTGGCCGTGATCTGGTCGTCCTGCATCACCACAATGGTATACTGCGGCTGCTGCGCCGGGTAAAAGCCGGCAAACCACAAATCCTTGTACTCTTTGCCGTTTTCGTCGTACCGGCCGGTCTGGGCGGTCCCGGTCTTGCCGGCGGCCGTGCTGTAGGCAGGCTTTGCTTCGCCGCCGATGCCCTGCTCCACCACCGCCGTCAGCATGGCGCACAGCGCCGCAGCGGTTTTGGGGCTGCAGGCTGTGCGGGCCTGCACGGTGTCCAGGCGCTTGACCGTCTCACCGGTGCTCTCGGAAAATACGCGCTCCAAAAAGCAGGGCGCGCGGTAGGTACCGCCGGCCGCGATCGCGTTCATCATGGCTGCCAGCTGCACAGGGCTTGCCAGCAGCGCCCCCTGCCCAAAGCTGAAATTGGCCCGCTGGCCCAGGTCGGTCAGGGTATCGGCATCCGGCAGATTGCCGCCGAATGCTTTCAGCCCGCCCGCCAGATAAACCGGCTGCCCAAAGCCAAAGGCCTGCGCGTACTGTTCCAGCCGGTCGGCACCCAGGCGGGCGCCCAGCTCGATAAAATAGCAGTTGCAGCTTTTTTCCAGCGCCGTCTGCAGGTCGACCGCTCCGTGCGGCACGCCGCCCGCGCAGCGGTAAACATGGCCGTTGATCTCCACATAGCCTTTGCATTCGATGGTCAGTCCACCCAGGTTCTCCTCCAGCGCGGCGGCGGCCAGCACCGGCTTGAACACCGACCCCACATTGTAGGCGTAGAGCACGCGGTTGAGCAGCGAGGTATCCCCGGCCTGAATGCTTTTGCTGATATTTTCCGGGTCGTAAAAGGGGTAGCTGACGCTGGCCCGCACCTTGGCCGCCGCGGTATCCAGTACCAGAATACAGCCGGTCGTCATCGTTTTGCTCGCGATGCCTTCGCACGCGCGCTGGATCGGGGCAGAAATGGTCAGCTGCACGCCCTGGGCCGCATCCTGCCCCTGTGTGTACAGCACCGGCTCGGTCTGGTCCATCAGCCGGCCCTG
>CAMFSB010000313.1 GCA_945982465.1 uncultured Faecalibacterium sp.
GCGCTGGCCTTTTTGCAGGGCGAAGCGGGCCGGAGCCTGGATGCGTGGACCTACAACAAGGCGCTGCAGAAGTGCCGCGAGAGCCGCTGCGTCAGCGCCGCGGACAAAGCGCTGCTGCAAAGCATGAAGCGGCCGGCACAGCCGTAAAGCGCCGTACAAAACCGCTAAAAACGGGCGTTCTCCCCGACCTGGGGAGAACGCCCGTTTTGCTGTATGCCGCGGCGCTCAGGCCGGCGGCACTTTGCTGTTTTTTTGGGGGCAAGCTGCTGGCTTACAGCCAGCTTTCGTACCCCATGCGGATCAGGTTATCCCGCGAAAGGCGCAGCGATTCGTACACATCGCGGCCATAGGTGCGGTCCTGCTCGATAAAAAAGAACTCGCTGCCCGCTGCAAGGCCCGCCCGGATGACGGCGGGCATATCCAGCACGCCCTCGCCTACCTCGGCAAACTGCTCGATGGAGCCAAAAATGTCAAAGCCCGGCTTGTACCCGGCCGGGTCCGCCACCAGGCCGATGCGGTAATCCTTCAGGTGGATGGCGCGCACCCGGCCGGCAAACCGGCCCACAAATTCGGCGGGGTCCACGCCGCCGCGCCACATCCAATGGCTGTCCAGCTCAAAGCCCATGGCCTGGGTGCGATCGCGCATCTGCTCCAGCACGGTTTTGCCCTGCCAGCGGTAAAATTCAAAGGTGTGGGCGTGGTAATACAAATCAATGCCGTGCTCTTTCAGGCGGACGGCGTAGCTTTCCAACAGAGCGGTCATTTCCAGCATGCGCTCGGGGCTGGCCGCGTACGACATGGGCAGCATGCCGATGCGCAGGATGGGGCAGTCCACCGCGTGGCAGTCGGCCACGATCTTGTCAAAATCGTTTTTCAGGGTATCGCCGGGGTATTTGTATTCGGGCGAAAGATCCTCCAGCCCGCAGGACATGGCCGCCACCCGCACGCCGAAATCGCGCTGGCCGCGCTGCAGCTGGGCGACGTTGTCCGCCGTCATGTCCAGCTGCGACACCTCCACCGCGTGGAAGCCCAGCTCCGCCAGCCGGCCCATAACCGCATAGATGCCGTGCTTTTGCACCTCGCCCTTGAGCATCATCATCTGTACGCCGATCGTTCCCTTTTCCATTCTGTTCTCCTGCCTTTCCTTGTTGTTTCGTTCCCGGTATGGTATGATTATAAACGCAAAGCAGCCCTGGACACATCGTTCAGATTGGCCAAAACATTGTTTTTTGTGCAAACGCAGAAAAGGATGGGGAAGCAAATGGAGTACACGGTTTAGGGCTGTTTCGTAGGCGACTCGGTTCCTCTGCCCGCCGGGCATATGTATCTGATCCGGCACAGCGCAGCCCCGCTGCATGGGCGCGTTGCTCTGCATTACCACGACCATTACGAAGCGTTTTTTTCGCTTTCAGGCAATCTGATCTACGCCGTGGAGGGGCAGCAATACCGACTGGATGCCGGCACGCTGCTGCTGATCGCGCCCTACCAGCTGCATCAGCCGCAGCCGAAAACCGACGGCTGTGCCGAACGGATTGCGCTGCGTTTTGCAGCAGAGCTTCCCCGGCAGCTGGCGGACAAAGGCTGCAAGCTGGACGCATGGCTCGACCCGCGCGCACCCGGCTACACCAATCTTCTCCGGCTGGACAAACATCAACAGCGTCTGTTTTTGTCCGTTCTTCGGGCACTGCTGCAGGAAAACACACAAGACAATTTGGGCAAAGAACTGGCCGAGCAGACGCTTTTGACGCAATTCTTTCTTCTGGCCGGCCGCGCGGCCCTGCTGGGCGCCCAAGCCGCCCCTCTGGAAGACCCGTCTGCCGTGCTGGTACATCAGGCCGTAGACTACATGGAGCAGAACTACGCCAGCCCCCTGACCCTGGAACTTCTCAGCGCGCAGCTGCACATGGATCGGTTCCACCTTTCGCGGGAATTCTCGCGGCTGGTGGGCTGCCCGCCGCATCGTTATCTGCTGCAAAAACGCTTACAGCACGTTGAGCAGCTGCTGCGCGCCGGTGTCTCCCCCCAGCAGGCAGCCTTCCGGTGCGGTTTTTCCGACTACACCAATTTCTATCGCCAATTCCGGGCCGCATACGGAGTAAGCCCCAGAGCCTGGCAGACCACCTATCGTGCTGACGGATGCATCAAATAAGCCGATTTTCGCACAGGGACGAAAACCGGCTTTTTTTGTTGTTCCGTGTATTTTGCGGCACGCTTCCGCAGGCTGCAGTTGCTGCAAAACACAAAAAGCGATTGGAACGCCTGGCCGGAGCGGAGCCCCCCTGTTCCGCACATCGCTTCTGCGTTCTGCGCATCCACCCACCAAAGGCTTTTCTTACAGTTCGCCCCAGACTTCCGCCTGCAGAATCTCCACAAACTCTTCCAGACCTTCGCGGTCGGCTTCGGTAAAGCGGCCGACGCGGGGGCTGTCCAGATCCAGCACGCCGACGATCTTTTCCCCGGCACGGATCGGGATGACCAGTTCGGAATTGGACGCCCCGTCGCAGGCGATATGGCCGGGAAACTGATGTACATCGTACACCAGCTGGGTGCGGTTTTCAGCCACCGCTGTACCGCATACGCCCCGTCCCACCGGGATCTCGATGCAGGCCGGTTTGCCCTGAAACGGGCCCAGCACCAGCATATAATGTTCCAGCAGATAAAAGTATTCCCAGTTAAGTTCCGGCAGCGTCTGGTACAGCAG
>CAMFSB010000314.1 GCA_945982465.1 uncultured Faecalibacterium sp.
TTTCGCCCCCCACCGACACCACCCCGCCCATTAGCCCCCTAACCACCCCCCCCCCCGCCGTCTTCCCCGCCTCCCTTCAACGCCAAAAAAGCCCCCGGCCCTGCGGGCCGGGGGCTTTGCTGCCGCGGCACGGGGCCGGCGGTGTTATGCCTTGACGTTTTCGGCTTCGTCCGACAGCTTCTGCTTGAAGCGGCCGCTGGCCTTGAAGCCGGGGATGGAGGTGGACTCCAGCCGGCTGGAAACCTTGGTCTTGGGGTTGGTGTAGGCCTTGGATTTGCGCGGGCGCATCTCAAAGCGGCCAAAGCCCGCAATGGTGACCTTTTCGTTGTCCTTGAGGCAGTCGGCGATCTGGTCAAACAGTGCGTCCATGGTATTTTCCACCTGGGCCTCGGGATAACCGGTACGACGGGCTACAGTGGCGATCATCTGAGAACGGGTCATGTACGAAAAAACCTCCTGATGTGATTCCTTACTGCTGCGCCGGCGAGCCGCAAAATTTACGCTGGTCCATGAATTTGGCGCAAAGTCCAGTATAACAGAAGCCCGGCCATAATACGAGGGCCTGCACGCAAAACGGTAAAATATACACGTAAAAAGTCATTTCTCCCTACGGTACATCGTTGCAATGTCCACCAGATCCACATGTTTCAGGCTGTGGTCGCTGCGCAGGCAGTTGACCAGGGCGTTGGCGGTGTCGGCGGCGGTGATGCAGGGGATGCTCAGCTCCACGGCCTTGCGGCGCATGCGCACCGAATCGCGCATGGGGTCGCGGCCCTTGGCGCTGGTGGAGAACACATAGTCCACCCGGCCGCTTTGCAGCAGATCCTGGATGTTGGGGTGCTCGCCGGAATAGCCGCGCACCTCGTTGCAGGGCACCATGTATTTGTTCAGCCACGCGCAGGTGCCCTGGGTGCCGTACAGCTTGTAGCCCAGGTTGCGCAGGTTCCACGCGATGTTCACAAACTCGGGCTTGTCGGCGTCTTTCACCGACAGGATGCAGCAGCTGTCCGGCCCGGCGGTCTTGAAGGTATAGCCCGCGCCGGCCATGCCCTTGATCAGCGCTTCGTGGTAGGTGGGGGCGATGCCCAACACCTCGCCGGTGGACTTCATCTCGGGGCCGAACATGGTGTCCACGCCGTGCAGCTTTTCAAAGCTGAACACCGGCACCTTGACGGCCACATAGGGGGATTTGGGGTACAGCCCGGTGCCGTAGCCCATATCCCGGAGCTTTTCGCCCAGGCAGCAGCGCACGGCCAGGTCCACCATGGGCACGCCCGTCACCTTGCTGATGTAGGGCACCGTGCGGCTGGACCGGGGGTTCACCTCGATGACATACACCTTGCCGCCCGAAACGGCGTACTGCACATTCACCAGGCCCACCACCTTCAGCTCGCGGGCAAAGCGGCCGGTGTAGTCCACCATGGTGTCCACCACGTCCTGCGTCAGGTGCTGGGCGGGGTACACGCAGATCGAATCGCCGGAGTGCACGCCGGTGCGCTCCACCTGCTCCATCACGCCGGGCACCAGATAGTCGGTGCCGTCGCAGATGGCGTCCACCTCGCACTCGATGCCGGTGATGTACTTGTCCATCAGCACCGGGTGGTCCATGTCCACATGGGCGGTGATGACGCCCATGTACTCGGTCACGTCGCTGTCGTTGAAGGCCACGATCATGTTCTGGCCGCCCAGCACATAGCTGGGGCGCATCAGCACCGGGAAGCCCACCTCGTGGGCCGCGGCCAGGGCCTCGTCCAGCGTATAGACGGTGCGGCCCGGTGCGCGGGGGATGCCGCAACGCTCCAAAAGCTGGTCAAAGCGCTCCCGGTCCTCGGCTTCGTCGATGGCGTCGGCGGGGGTGCCCAGAATGGGCAGGCCGATCTCATCCATGTGCTTGGCCAGCTTGATGGCCGTCTGCCCGCCGAACTGCACCACGCAGGCGTCGGGCTTTTCGGTGGCGATCACGTTGTCCACGCTTTCGGGGGTGAGGGGGTCAAAGTACAGCCGGTCGCCGGTGTCAAAGTCGGTGGAGACCGTCTCGGGGTTGTTGTTGACGATCACCGCCTCGCAGCCGTGCTTTTTCAGCGTCCAGACGCAGTGCACCGAGCAGTAGTCGAACTCGATGCCCTGGCCGATGCGGATGGGGCCGGAGCCGAACACCAGCACCTTTTTCTTTTTGCCCTCGCGGGCTTCTTTTTCGGCAATGAACTGGGCGGCTTCGTTGTCGCCGTCGTAGGTGGAATAGAAATACGGCGTATTGGCCGCAAACTCGGCCGCACAGGTATCCACCATCTTAAAGCCGGCGCGGTAATTCTCCTCGGGCAGAGCGTCCACCCCGGCCAGCCGGCGGATGGTGCTGTCCATAAAGCCGTATTTTTTGGCTTCCAGATACTGTTCGCGGCTCAGCGTGCCATGGCAGGCGGCCAGGCCGTTTTCCAGCTCGGCCAGATGCTGCATTTTATCCAAAAACCACCAGTCGATCTTGGTGATGTTCCAGATGATCTGGTGCGGGATATGCCGCTTGAGCGCCTCATACACGCAGAACACCCGCTCGGCGTCCTGCACGTGCAGATGCTCGATGATTTGTTCGTCGGTGTAGGCGGCAAAGTCCTTGAGCGAGAGGGTATCCATGCCCAGCTCGATGGAGGACACGGCCTTCATCATGGCGGCCTCGAAGCTGTTGCCGATGGCCAGT
>CAMFSB010000315.1 GCA_945982465.1 uncultured Faecalibacterium sp.
TCGTCGGCGCCCGGCGCCGCTGTGGCCCCGCGACCGCCGGCGCTGCCTGTCCAGCGGGCTGCGCACGGCGGAGAACATGCTGGTGCCGGCCTGTTTGAGCGTTTATCTGGGGCAGGAGGGCGGCGGCCGCACCGAAGCGCTGGCGCAGTACGGCGCACTGAAAGGCATGGCGATGCCGCTGCTGTCCTTTCCGTTCAGCCTGCTGAACAGCCTTGCCACTCTGCTCATGCCCGAGATCACCGAAGCGCACATCCGCGGCCGGCACGAAACGCTCTGTGCGCTGCTGGACCGCATGATCACGCTGACCATGTACGCCTCTGTGGCGGCAGCCGCTGTGTTTTACATGTGGGCGGCGCCACTGGCGCAGCTGCTGTACCGGAGCGCCGAGACCGGCTTTTACATCCGCGTGCTGGCCCCCATCATGCCGCTGATGTATCTGGAAAGCATGGTGGACGGGGCCATCAAGGGCCTGGGGGAGCAAAAGGCGGCCTTTGGGTATACTGCATGGGACTCGGTGCTGCGCATCGCGGGGGTGATCGGCCTGCTGCCGCGCTGCGGCATACAGGGCTTTCTGCTGGTGATGATCCTGTCCAACCTGTTCACCTGCATGATGAACGCCCGGCGGCTGATTTTGGTGACCGGCCTGCGGGTGCAGGCTGTGCGCTGGTTTTTGGCGCCCTGCGCGGCGGCGGCGCCGGCGGCGCTGGCGGCGCGTTGGATGCAGACGGCGCTGGCCGGGTGGCCGCTGCCGGCCCGCCTGCTGGCGGGCTGCGCCGTAATGGCGCTGGCATATCTGGCCGCGGCCTGGCCGCTGGGGCTGGGCCAAGCCATGGCCGGGGCGCTGCAGCGCCCCGGCCGGATAGCCAAACCGGCCGGCCCGGATCGGACACAAAAAATTTGAAAAAATTGCAAAATACCGCTTGACAAGCCACCTCTGTGCCGCTATAATAAGTAGCGTCGCGCAGGCAACTGCGCTGGAAATAGGAGATCACGGCATGCGCCGGGTTTCCAATCTTGGGTATTCGCGGTGCATACCGCGTTTACATAGATGCGGATATGGCGGAATTGGCAGACGCGTTAGATTCAGGTTCTAATCGGGGCAACTCGGTGGAGGTTCAAGTCCTCTTATCCGCACCAAAGCAGCAGCTTCAGACGAGGCTGCTGCTTTTTTTGTGCCTGGCTGGCCGGAGAACGAAGCAGCGGCGGCTTCCATCAGAAGCCGCCGCTGCTTGTATTGTTTTGTACACGCGCTGGTCGTGCCAATTTTACTCTGTTACGGGGGCGATGTGCGCGGGCGCGGTTTGCGCCATCACATGCTGAGCGTGCTCGTACAATTTGCTGAAGGTCTGGTCGCTCAGGTAGTGCTCTACGCGGCATGCGTCGGCCGCGGCCACGTCGTGCTCCACGCCCAGATATTCAAAAAAGTCGGTCAGCAGCAGGTGGCGCGCGTAGATGCGCTCGGCGATCTCGCGGCCGGCGGGCAGCAGCGTGATATAGCCGCCGGCGTCCATTTCGATGTAGTGGTTCTCGCGCAGCTTTTTCATGGCCACGCTCACACTGGGCTTGGAATAGTTCAGCTCGTTTACGATGTCGATGGAGCGCACCTGGCCCAAGCGGTTTTTCAGCACCAGGATCGATTCCAGATAATCTTCAGCCGATTCGTGAATATTCATGGCGCACAGCCCTCCTGCGGCGGTATTTTTACCAGCATAGCACAAACCCATGGATTTTACAAGGAAAACGGCGCCGGCGCTGCGCCCGGCCGCGCCAGCGGGCGATGCGGTCACTTCCCTTTGCCGAACAGCCTGCCCTGCAGCACATACCAGCGGGGACGCGGTAAACGCGGCGGCCAGCTTCCAGGGGAAACGGCCGTTGTCAAAGTACAGGCTGCCGTTTTCGTCGGTACCGGTCAGGGCTTTGGGCAGGTAGCGCTCGTCGTAGTAGCTTTTGCGCTTATCGGGCAAAGCCCAGTGCAGCGTGCCGTCCTCGTCCATGCGCTCGGCCCAAACGCCGAATACAAAGGTGGCGGCTTCGCCGTAGCAGTGCTGTTCAAAGCGGATGCGGCCGTCGTAATAGAATTTGACGACTTCCAGCGTGCCCGATTCCTTTTTGCCGTCCAGCCCCAGTGTGGGCCGGTAGTCCTGCTGGTAGCGGCAGCCGCAGTGGCTGCCGGCAAAATCCCTGGCATGGTACCCCATGTTGATCGCTCCTTTTTGCGGTCTGTTTTTCCCAGTATAGCACATCCGCGCCGAAAGCGGAATAAAAAACAGCCGCCCCCGGCCCAAACCGGAAAACGGCTGCTTCGCCTGCTAAGATGCCTGCCCGGCCCAGGCGGGGCCTTGCGGCGCGGCAGGTGTTACTGGGTCACCTTTTCAAAGTCCGAAGCGGGGTGCTTGCACAGCGGGCAGATGAAATCGGCGGGCAGGTTTTCGCCCTCGTAGATGTAGCCGCACACGGTGCAGCGCCACGCGGTCTTGCCCTGGGCGGGCTGGGTCACCTTTTCAAAGTCCGAAGCGGGGTGCTTGCACAGCGGGCAGATGAAATCGGCGGGCAGGTTTTCGCCCTCGTAGATGTAGCCGCACACGGTGCAGCGCCACGCGGTCTTGCCCTGGGCGGGCTGGGTCACCTTTTCAAAGTCCGAAGCGGGGTGCTTGCACAGCGGGCAGATGAAA
>CAMFSB010000316.1 GCA_945982465.1 uncultured Faecalibacterium sp.
GGGCATCGACTGCGACACGCTCGTCCGTGGCGGGCAGCCCATCTGCTTTGACAACGCCGTCTGGGCGTACACGCTGGGCACCGCCATCGCTGTGAAGCGCGGCCTGACCGACGCGGCCGAGTGCGCCAGCGCCATCGGCGAGGGCCTGGAAGCCTTTACCATCCCTGGCTCTGTTGCCGAGCAGCGCAACGTGGGCCTGGGCCACGGCAATCTGGGCGCCCGCCTGCTGAGCGAGGACACCACCTGCTTCGCGTTTTTGGCCGGCCATGAGTCCTTTGCCGCCGCCGAGGGCGCCATCGGCATCGCCCGCACCGCCAACAAGGTGCGCAAGACCCCGCTGCGCGTCATCCTGAACGGCCTTGGCAAGGACGCCGCCTACATCATCTCCCGCATCAACGGCTTCACCTATGTGCAGACCGAATACGACATCCCCACCCAGACCCTGACCGTCGTCAAGGAGACTCCGTTCTCCACCGGCGAGCGCGCCGCCGTCAAGTGCTACGGCGCCAACGACGTGATGGAAGGCGTGGCCATCATGAAGCACGAGGATGTGCAGTGCTCCATCACCGGCAACTCCACCAACCCCGTCCGCTTCCAGCATCTGGTGGCCGGTACCTACAAGAAGTGGGCCAACGAAAACGGCAAGAAGTACTTCTCCGTTGCTTCCGGCGGCGGCACGGGCCGCACCCTGCACCCGGACAACGTGGCCGCCGGCCCCGCCAGCTACGGCCTGACCGACAGCCTGGGCCGCGTGCATGGCGACGCCCAGTTCGCCGGCTCCTCCTCGGTGCCTGCGCACGTGGAGATGATGGGCCTGATCGGCATGGGCAACAACCCGATGGTTGGCGCTACCGTCGCCTGCGCCGTGGCTGCCGCCCAGGCCAACGCCTGAATTGCGGCGCGCTGAAAACAGCGCTTGCCCCTTGGTTTTGAAACCGTAACAAACAGCGGATGACTGATATTGCCGGTCATCCGCTGTTTTTCTGTGTCCGCGCCCCGCCGGGCCGCGACTGCCCTGCGCCGGGCGGAGGGGCGCAGTGGGGGGCCGCCCGACGGCATAAATACCAAAAGAATGGTGTTGCCCCGCCGCCGGCCCTCCTTGCCGCCGGCCCGTCCTCAAGATCGGCCTGTCCCCGCCGCCTGGCTCATATCCGCCGCCCGGCGGGGGAATACTGGCCGGGGAGGTGATACGCATGAGCGAGGAATATCTGTGCCTGACCGATCTGCTGGATCAGGATGTCTCGGCCTGCGAATATTACCAGACGCTGCCGCCGCAGGCCCGGCATGTGCTGGAACAGTCCGATATCTGCACCTTTGCACAGCTGCAGGCGGCGGCCGCCGCCTGGCGGGAGCAGCACCTGCAAAACTGAAATCAGCGCGCACAGCGCACCCTGTGATTTGCACAAAACCGGGCGGCAGGCTTCTGCCGCCCGGTTTTGCGCAGGGAGCCCTTGACAAGGCATATCATCTGTATTAGTATAAATAATACAGATGATATGGAATGGGAGGCGGATGCCATGCTACTGCGGCTGGATTTTTCCGGCGAGGTGCCGATCTATCAACAGATCCGCAACCAGATCGTGCTGGGAATCGCGGAGGGAAAGCTGGAACCGGGCCAACGGCTGCCCTCGACCCGCGCGCTGGCGGAGGAATGCGGCGTCAATGTAATGACGATCAGCAAGGCCTACCAGCTGCTGAAAAGCGAAGGCTATCTCACAGCGGACCGGCGCGGCGGCACGGTGGTATGTGCTGCGGCAAAGCCGGGCACACCCAAGCCCGAAACACTGGCCCAGCTGCGCCTGTGCCTGGGTGAGCTGCGCCTGGCCGGGCTGAGCGAAGCGCAGGCGGTGGAGCTGTGCCGCTCGCTGTACCATGCCGACGGGCTGCAGCCGTCCGCGGCGCCGCCGGACAACGCGGGGGCCTGAAACCGGAGCGGACAGGCCGCCGGCAAACCGGGCCTGCCCCCTGCATACGCTGTGCGAAATAAGGAGAGGTTATCATGCTGTGGAACATCCTTTTGTGGGCCAGCATCCTGTGGCTGCCCGCGCTGCTGTATTTCATGCTTAAAAACGAAGCGAAGTTCAAAAAGAACCTGGCTGTCGGCGTCACGCTGCCCCGCGCGGCCCACGAAGATCCGGAGGTGCTGGCGCTGCTGGAACGCTTTCGCCGGCAGACGGGCATGGTGTGCCTGGGCCTGACGGCGGCGGCCGTGCCCTGCCTGTGGATCCGGGGCATGGGGCTTTCGCTCACCGTCTGGTGCGTCTGGCTGCTGCTGGCCATGGCGCTGCCATATCTGCCGTACATTGCCTGCCATCGGGCGCTCACTGCGCTGAAAGTCCGGCGCGGCTGGCAGCCGGCCCGGTCCGAAACGGCGGCGGAGCTTACAGTGGCTGCCGAGCCGCAGCGCTGGCTTTCGCCGCTGTGGTTTTTGCTGCCGCTGGCGGTGTCGCTGCTGCCGCTGGCGCTTGACCGCACGCAGTGGATCCTGTATCTCACCGACGCTGCCATGGTGGGGCTGTTCTGGCTGTGCTACCGGTACTGCTACCGCAGCAAGGCCGACGCCGTGGACGAAAACCCGGCCCTGACCCGGGCGCTGACCCGCCAGCGCCGGTGCATCTGGGGCAAAAACGGGGCGAGGGCCGCGTGGCGGCTCGCGGCGCGGGGCCGG
>CAMFSB010000317.1 GCA_945982465.1 uncultured Faecalibacterium sp.
CTAGTTAAAAGAGTGCTAAAAATTCACAAGAGTATCATATTTCTGTAACAATTCCGCGGTATCCTGAAAGCGTCGAAAGGAACAGCGCCCCGGATTCCCACCCGCTCCGGCGCTTTCCCCGCACAGAAAGGAGCTGCACGACCCATGTCTCTGTTTTTCGCTTCCCTTTCTTCCATGTTCTAGCACTTGAATGTATCATCTGCCAATTATCCAAAACAAAAAAACACAAAATAGAATGCCCCGCCGCCCGGCGGGGAGCCGATGGAGGTTTTGCCTTATGTTTGAAATGATGCCGTTTGCCCGCCGTACTGTTACCAACTACAACCCGTTCAGCGAACTGGAAGCCATGGAGCGCAATTTCTTCCGCTCCAACTCGCTGGCCGAATTCAAAACCGATATCCAGGATAAGGGCGACCACTACGAGCTGGCCGCCGACCTGCCCGGCTTCAAAAAAGAGGACATCTCGCTGAACCTGGACGGCGACACGCTGCCCATCCCGGCCGTGCGCCACCGCGAATGGGAGGATAAGGCTAAGCAGCGCAACTGTGTGCGCGGCGCGCGCAGCTACGGCAGCTACAGCCGCAGCTACGACATGACCGGCATTGACACCGAGCGCATCCGCGCCGCGTACGACAACGGCGTGCTGACGCTGGAGCTGCCCAAAAAGGCCCCCAGCGCGCCGGTCTCGCACCGCATCGAAATTTTGTGATCCCATAAGCCGTATGCGGCGGCCGCTGGCTGCCGCGTACGGAATACCACCTTCTTTTCTCAGGGCCGGGCGCCTGCGCTCCCTTTTCGGGGGGCGCGGCGCCCGGCCGTTTTTGTGCGCCGGCGGCTTACCGGCCCGCCGGGAAAAGATCTGCTTGACATTTCGTTCCTACAGGTGTAGTATCAGACCAGATTACTACACCTGTAGGAGTGATGAGCCATGATCCGACCCACCGACGCTGAATGGGCTGTGCTGGATGTGCTTTGGGCGGCAGGGGCATCAGGCGCCGCCCTGGGCGAAGTGATGGACGCTTTGCGCCCGGTTACAGGCTGGAGCCGCAACACCGTGCACACCTACCTGACCCGCATGGAAAACAAAGGGCTGGTGCGCATCGACCGTGCCGCCGAGCCGCACCGCTACCATGCCGCCGTTACGCGGGAGCAGTGTGCCCGCGAAGCGCGGCAGGGCTTTCTGCGCACGGGTTACGGCGGCGCGGCCGGCGACCTGGTGGCGGCTTTTTTAAAAGAGAACGCCCTTTCCCCCGCCGAACGCGACCGGCTGCGGCAGCTTTTGGACGAGATGGAGGTATAGCCCATGACGAGCATCTGGGGCTTTTTGCTGTGCACGCTGGCCGCCTCGGTCACGGCGGCGCTGCTGCTGGCGGTCAAGCGCCTTTTGGAAGATAAGCTCCCACCGTCGTGGCAGTACGGGGTGTGGGGCGTGCTGCTTTTGCGGCTGGCGCTGCCCTTTGGGCTGGACGGCAGCTCTGGCCGGCAGGTGCTGCTGCCGCTGCCCGAATGGATCGAAACGCTCAAAACCCTGTGCGAGCAGCAGTTGAACTCTGCGTATGACACCCCCTTTGCGTTGACGCGGGTTTTCGCCCCGGTGGGCTGGCTGCCCGGCGCGCCCCGCAGCGCGGCCGACTGGCTGTTTGTGCTGTATCTGGCGGGCGCGGCGCTGGCGCTGGGGCGGTATACCTGGGGGTATTTCCGCCTGCGGCGGCTGCTGCGCCGCGCGGCGCAGCCCACCGCCCGGCAGGCCGGGCAGCTGCAAAGGGTATGCCGGCAGTACGGGTTCGCCGTGCCCCGGGCCGTGCAGGTGGCCGGCCTGCCCACCGCCTTTGTGTGCGGCGCGGTGCGGCCTGTGCTGGCGCTGCCCGATGCGGAGGTAGATGACAAGGTGCTGCTACACGAGCTGCTGCACCTGAAATACCACGACAGCGCCCAGAGCCTGGTGTGGTGCTTTTTCCGGGCGGTGCACTGGTGCAACCCGTTTTTGCAGTTCTGCTTTGACCGCATTGGCAGCGACGGTGAAGCCCTGTGCGACCAGCGTGTGCGGGAACGGCTACGCGGCGAGCGGCGCCGCGACTACGGCCGCATCCTGCTGTCGATGGCCAACGAGCCGTACGCCCGCGCGCCGGGCACCTCCAGCTTATCCAGCGGCGGGGCCGAGATCCGGCGGCGCATCCAGGCCCTTGTACGCTTTAAGCATTACCCCAAAGGCATGGCGCTGGCCGCTGTGTGTACTGCCGCTATGCTGGCTTCGCCGCTGGTGCTGGGCACGCCGGCCCAGGCGGCCGACCTTTCCGCTGTTTCGCTCGCGCCGGACGGCTCGGTGCACAGTGCCCGGCTGCTGGCCCAGACCCGCGTGAACCACTGTACCACGCTGGCCGGCGCGCTGGATACCTACGCCAAAGCGCTTTTGAACGGCAACCGCACTTACTATTTAATGGCTTCGCCGCCGGAACAGCACCCGCAGCTTGTGCAGGCGCTGCAAGCCGGACAGCAGCCGCAGGCCGAGCAGGAAGTTTTCGCCCTGCGGCGGCTGTTTTCCGCCCGGCCCGGTAGCTGGGATCAGGGCTTTTCGGTGTGGGATCTGGCCAAGCAGAGCGACGGCAGCTATACCGGCTGGCTGGTTTTTACCTGGGCCGGCTTCCGCACGGAGGCGGCCGATGCGG
>CAMFSB010000318.1 GCA_945982465.1 uncultured Faecalibacterium sp.
CTTTTCGTTGCACGATCCGCATTCGTCTTCCCGCATAATAAGCCTTCCCAGGGGCGATGCAATCGCATTCGATTTCAAAAATTTGAAGATTGTTCTTTGTTCATGCCACTTCCTTGACCAAAAGCAAAGAAAGTAGTATATACAAGTCCAGCACACCGTTCTTTTCCAACAGCCGCTGGTCAACATTTTCGTCCCCACCCGGTAAGGCGGCGGCGCCGGCGGTACGCCGAAACGCCCAGATACGCCGCGAACAGCACCGCGCACACCAGCGCCGCGCACCGCGCTTCACGGATGCCCACGGCCCGGTAGGTAAACACGATCTCATTCCGGCCCGCCGGGCAGGCCACGGCCATCAGGCCGCCATCCACCTCCAGCACCTGGGCCGGCATGCCGTTGACCGCAGCCGAAAAGCCCGGATCGTACGGCACGGCAAAGAACACCAGATTCTCCCGTTCCAGCGTGATCGAAGCGGTAAAGCCGGTGCCCGTCATTGCAAAGCGGTCGCACGCGGCGGCGCGGCGGTCGGCCGCGTCCTGCACATAGGCGTCGTAGGTCAGCTCATGCCGCTGGGCGTCGGGCAGGGCCGTCAGCAGATGGCCGTACTGCTCGATCTGCGCATCGGTCAGGCACAGCGCCCGCACCAGCAGGTTTGCGCGGCTGCTTTTGGCCGTGGCCTCAAACTGCTCCTGCGTGACGTAATACTCATAGGTAAAACCCAGCGGGATATAGTTGGTGTTTTCGTACAGGGCAAAGCCCTCGGCTTCTTTGTAAAACCGCCAGCCCGCGTCGGCCTTTTCCTCAAATTCGGCGGTCTTGCCGGCGGGCAGAATCATATACTTCACGCCCAGCAGCCCCCGCAGGGCGTACAGCGACAGCTCGGGCTTGCTGCTCACATCCCGCTTTACGCCCACATCAGGGTAAAAATGCAGGATGCTGGGCGCGGCCGTGCTGCCAAAATACTGCAGCCCGCTTTTGTTCATCCACAGCGCCAGATTGTCGTGGCACTCGTAGGTGTCAATGCGCCAGTCGCCCTCGGGCAGCTGGCCGGCCAGCCGCGCGGCGCTCTGGTACTGATCCACCATATCGGCGTCGGTGTACCACTGGCCGAACTTGCCAATGGCGATATGACACACCCCGAACAGGCAGGCAAAGGCCAGCACCGCGCCGGTCAGCCGGGCGGCGTATTCCTTTTTGCCGCGCCAGGTCTGGTTGACCCAAGCGAACACCGCCAGCCCCAGCAGGCCGAAGCCCAGCGCGGCCAGATACACGCCGGGGTTGCTCAGCACGCCAAAGCTCCAGTGTTCCTCTCCGTCCACGGTCTCGCGCACCGGCACCACCGCAAAGGCCACCGTGGCCAGCATGACCCACACCGTGCCGCGGATGGGCGTTTCAAAGTCCGTGTCCGGGTCGGCCAGGGCGCGGGCGGTGCACAGCGCCATGATCAGCACCGGCATATAGTACCAGCGGGCGTAGTAGCTGGCGTTCAGCGCGTAAAAGGCGCTGTTCAGAACCGGCACCAGTGCAAACACCGCGCAGGTGCCCAGCACTTTTTTAAAGCAGTCCGGCTGGCCTTTCAGCGTGCGCGAGCGCCAGTAGGCGGCCACGCCGGTCACGCTGACCAGCGGCAGATAGGCGGTCATGCTGGTCCACTTGATGACGCCCTCGGTCCAGATGCCGGGCAGATAGGGCGAATCCGGCGGCAGCACCCAGCTGAGCAGAATGGCCAGATACTGCTGCACCTTGGAATAGGTCAAAAAGCCCCATCCGCTGGAAAGGTCGATGGTACGCGGGTTTTTTAGCAGGGACAAAAACGCCGGTACGGCCAGAACGCACCCCATGCCCACGCCCAGCACGGTCTCCCACGCCAGGCGGCCGAACAGCGGGGCGGTGAGCTTCCAATCCTTATTGGCCAGCCGGCACACAAAGTAGATGACCAGAAACAGCGCCTGCCCCACAAAAAAGAAGTAGTTGTTCAGCAGGTTCAGCGCCACAAAAAAGGCAAACAGGCCGCGTTTTTTTTCGTACACAGCCTCGTCCAGCGCCCACAGCAGGTACGGGAACAAGGCCACCACGTCCACAAAGTGATTGAAAAACACATTGTACAGCGTAAAGCCCGAAAGGCCGTACAGGCACGCGCCCAGCACAGCAAAGCTGCGCTGGCGCACATACCGCTGCAAATACAGGTACGCGCCGCCGCCCGCCACCGCGAACTTGAGCACCAGCAGCGGGCACATCAGATAGGGCAGCCAGCTTTGGGGGAACAGCAATGACAGCCAGAAAAACGGCGAGCCGTACAGGTAAAACGAGTAGGCGTTGGCCGCGCCGCTGCCCAGGTCCGTGGCCCACGAAAAGGTGCCGCCGGCCTTGACAAAGCCGTTCATATAGCGGTAAAAGGTGATCTGCTGGCTGTTGAAGTCGCCCGCATAGTGGAAAAAGCCGCCGTCCAGCAGCTGGAACGGCAGAAAGATCAGCGCGGCGGCCAGCCCGCACAGCAAAAAGCTGCGCCAGTAGCCATCCGCCGTTTTGCTGCGCCCCAGCGCGGGTGCAGCGTGCCTTGGAGTATGAATCATGGGGTCTCCTTGTCTGCGCGCTTGCGTTTCACGCGCGCAGACAAGGAGCAGCGCGGAGCGCAGCGAGC
>CAMFSB010000319.1 GCA_945982465.1 uncultured Faecalibacterium sp.
TGGCCGCACAGGGCATGATGCCCAGTTCGTCCTGCAGGGCGTTCCAGCACTGGATAGCGCCGGCGTTGCAATGGTATTTTTTCACCAGGCGCTCCATTGCCACAGCAAGGCCGGCTACGTTGGTAAGCTGCTCCTCGCTGATGCGGATGTCCATGCGGTCGCGGCAATACTGCATGGTCTCGCGCACGGCGGTGCCCTCGGCGATGGCTTGTTTCACCTCTGCCGTCAGTTCGGGCAGCGGAACGGGCGCAAGCTGTATATGAAAGCGCTCCAGCAGCTCGCCTTCATTGCACATCGTGCTCCAGAAATCGTAAGGCCGGGGGCCGATTTGCAAAATGCGGATGTGACGGAAGGTTTTGACCACACGGCAAACTGCCAGAAAATCCTTCACCCCACGTGCAAAGACCGGGGCCTCCAGGCGGCAGTTGGTCAGATAGGTAAAGGGCACGCCGAAGCGCCGCAGCACCTTGCCGGTGGCGAACAAGCCGCACTGAGTGTCCCGCAGGCGGGTGCCGTCCGGCTCGGGCCGTTCGTCCAGCGGCCCCCACAGCAGCACCGGTACGTTCAGATCCTTGGCAAGACGGGCGCAGAGGTACTCTGTGCCGAAGTTGCAGTGGGGCAAAAACAATCCGTCCACCCCTGCCGCGCGGAACTTGTCCAGAATGCGGAGCCGGTCGTTTTCGTCGTAAAGCAGCCCCTCGGCATTGATGTCGTCGATATCCACAAAATCCACGTCCAGTTCCCGCAGCCGGTCTGCGGTCAGGCCGCGATACTTAACGGCATCGGGCGCACTGAAAATGCTGCGCCGGGTGGGCGCAAAATCGATTCGGATGGGGTTCATAAGGGAAGCCTCCTTTATTCTGGAATGCACAAGAAATTCAGCGTTTTATGGAAATTTTTATGAGTTCAGTATAAAAAAGACGTAACTGAAGAGCAAGGATCGATTAAGTAAAAAAGCTTAATCAGAAGCTGAATTTCGGTTGACTTTTTGTGCATAGTATGGCAGGATAAAGAAAAAGAGGCACGCTGCCCGGGAAGGGGCCGTTTTTATGGCCGTGACTGCAAAACAGATCGCAGAACAGCTGAACTTATCGCCTGCCGCCGTTTCCATGGCGCTGAACGGCCGGCCAGGCGTCAGTGCCGGCACGCGCCGCCGTGTGCTGGAAACAGCACGCGCGCTGGGGTACGATGTGGGCCGCCATGCCGCAGCGAGGAAGCGCGCCGGCGAGATTGCCTTTTTGTTTTATGAGCCGTACGATACACACGGCATTTTCGATTCCAGCTTTTTCGAGGTGCTGACCGCCGCAGTAGAAGGCGTGCTGAAAAAAACAGCGTATCGTCTGGTGATCCACCATCTCAACGACCCGGATATGATCCCGGCGCGCCTGCGCGAGCTGGAAAACGCGGGATGCGATGGCGTGATCCTGTTGGGGACAGAAATGCAGGAAGCGGAGTTTGCGGCATTTGCGGGCCTGAAACTGCCGCTGGTGCTGCTGGATGTGGCGCTGGATACGACCCACACCGACTGCATCGTCATCAACAACAACGACGGGGCCTGCAGGTCGGCGGAGCGGCTGCTCCGCCAATGCCACAGCCAGCCGGGCTACCTGCGTTCGGCTTACTTTATCCGTAATTTTGATGAGCGGGCCGACGGATTCTATCGCGCGCTGCGCAGCAATGGGCTGTCGGCAGGCGCGTCGCAGGTCCACCGGCTCAGCCCTTCGGCGGACGGTGCATATCGGGATATGCTGGCTTTGTTGGAAAATGGCGTAATTCCGGCCCGCTGCTACTTTGCCGACAATGATATGATCGCCATTGGCGCGATGCGCGCGCTGAAAGAAAAAGGATACCGCATCCCGCGGGATGTGGCGGTGATCGGGTTTGACAATATTGCATTTTGCAGTTTTGTGGACCCGCCGCTGACTACGGTCAATGTGCCCAACCATTACATGGGCCGCCTGGCGGCGGAACGTCGGCTGGCCCGCATTCAGGAACCGGGGCTGCTGCCGGTGAAGATCGCAGTGGGTACCAGCCTGATCGAGCGGGAAACGGTTTAACGGATTTTTCCTATGCCGAGGGGGTCCTCCCGGATGGGAACCGGCGGCCAGACGGCCCGGGAGTGCATCCGGTCGCGTGGGCGGCCTGACCAACCGGTACGGGCGATGCGGCGCGGCAGCACCCCGATCCCTCAGAGAAGAACCGCGGAACATTGCGGAGATTGCGCCGGCGGCGTTGGTTGAATGCCCGGGCAAAATATGGCATACTGGTAGTGACCTGGGATGCGGAACTCTGAAAAAAGGAAAGGGCGGGTGTGAACCATGCTCCGGATCGCGATTGTGGAGGATAACCCCAAAGAACAAAAGCAGCTGCAGGATCAGCTGCAGACGTATGCGCACAGCCGGGGGGAAACATTTGCGTTTTCGCTGTTCCCGGAGGCTGCGGCTTTCCTGGAACACTATCGTGCGGAATACGATATGGTATTTATGGACATCGAACTGCCCGGCATGGACGGTATGCGGGCGGCCCACCGCCTGCGGTAACTGGAACAGAAGGTGGTACTGATTATTGTGACAAACATGGCGCAGTTCGCCGTCGACGGTAGAGAGGTCGACGCGGTCCATAAAATAA
>CAMFSB010000320.1 GCA_945982465.1 uncultured Faecalibacterium sp.
AGTCCACCCGCACCCGCGCCAGCTTTGAAGTAGGCGTGTACCAGCTGGGAGGCCTGGGCAGCTACATGAACGCCGCCACCGAGCTGCAGGCCGCCTGCGGCGAGCCGCTGTGCGACACGGCCCGGGCGCTGGGCCGCTATTACGACGCCGTGGTGTGGCGCACGGCCCGCCAGCGCGATCTGGAGGAGTTTGCCGCCGCGGCCGGCGTGCCGGTGATCAGCGGCATGACCGACTACGCCCACCCCTGCCAGGTGCTGGCCGACCTGATGACCATCCGCGAACGGCGCGGCGCGCTGGCCGGCCAGAAGCTGTGCTTTGTGGGCGACGGCAACAACATGGCCAACAGCCTGATCGTGGGCGGCCTGCTGGCCGGCATGCAGGTGGCCTGCGCCTGCCCGCCCGGCTGCCGCCCGGCGGCGGACGTGCTGATGTTCGCCCACCAGTACGGCGGGGCGTTCACCCTTACCACCGACCCGGCCGCCGCCGTGCGCGGCGCGGACGTGGTGGCCACCGATGTGTGGACCGGCGCGCCGGTGGCCGACGCCGCCGAGCGCCACCGGCTGTTCAGCGGCTTCCAGGTCAACAGCGCGCTGCTGGCCGCCGCAAAGCCAGACTGCCTGGTGCTGCACCGCCTGCCCGCCCGCCGCGGCGAGGAGATCGCCGCTTTGACGCTGGAGGCCCACGCCGCCGAGATCTTTGACGAGACCGAAAACCGCCTGCACGCGCAAAAGGCCGTGTTGGCCGTGCTGCTGGCCGGCCGCTGAACCGCGCTCAACCGCCCCAAAAAACAAATAGTAAAAAAATCTCCCCCGAGCATACACAGGCCCGCTATTTTTACTTATAATAATCAGGCTCTGAACTGAATATACGGAGGAATACTCAAGTGGTCGAAGAGGCGTGACTCGAAATCTCGTAGGCCGGGTGACCGGTGCAAGGGTTCAAATCCCTTTTCCTCCGCCAAAAACAGGCCCCGCAGCCGTAAGGCATCGGGGCCTGTTTTTTTGTGCCGGCGCTTTGCCGCGCGGCCAGGCCGGTGCGGCCCGGCGCGGGGCGCCCTGCCGGCGTGATCCGTCTGCGCCCGGCAAGCGCTGGCCCCGGCTTACAGCTCCGGCGGCGGCTCGGGCCGGTGCTTGCCCCAGCGCACAAAAAAGTAGATCAGTTCCACGATGCAGCAGCTCACCCAGCCCACCGGGTAGCCCAGGCCCACCAGCAGCGGGGTGTTGGCTACAAAGCGGGTGACCACAAACAGGTACAGCTGCCGCACCGCCACAAAGCAGGCGATCATAATGATCATCGGCCCGCGGGAATCGCCGCGGCCGCGCAGCGCGCCCGCCAGCACGTGGTTGACGCAATTGAACAGCAAAAAGAACACGTTGGCCCGCAAAAACAGCACGCCGAACTTCACCACCGCCGGGTCGTTGGTAAACAGCGCCACCGCCGGGGCCGCAAACAGGTACAGCGCCGCCGCGATGGCCGCCGTAATGCCCACCGACAGCGCCACCGTGGTCACCGTGCCCCGGTTGGCCCGCTTGAGCTGCTTTGCGCCCATGTTCTGGCTGACGAAGGTGGTGGACGCCATGGCCATGCTCTGCATGGGCAGCATGATGAACTGGTCCAGCTTGTTGTAGCAGCTCCAGCCCGCCATGCAACTGGACCCAAAGGCGTTTACATACGACTGCACGAACACGTTGGAAAACGCCGTGATGACCGACTGGATGCCCGCGGGCAGGCCCACAGCGAAAATGCCTTTCAAGATCGCACCGTCGATGTGCAGATCGCCCCAGCTCAGGCGGTAAATGTCCTGCGTGCGGGTCAGCAGCACCAGCGTCAGCGCCGCCGAGACAAACTGGGCCAAAATGGTGGCCAGCGCCACGCCCTCAATGCCCATGCCAAAGCCCAGCACGAACACCAGGTCCAGCACGATGTTCAGCACACTGGTCAGCACCAGAAAGAACAGCGGCCGGGCCGTGTCGCCCACCGCCCGCAGGATGCCGCTGCCCATATTGTACACCAGCAGGCCCGAAAGGCCCGCAAAGTAGATGCGCAGGTACACCGTCGCCTCGCCGAATACGTCCTCCGGCGTGGACATGAACCGCAGCATGGGCTTTACCCCCGCAAGGCCCACCGCCGTAAACAGCAGGCACAGCACAAAGGTGGCGGCCATGGTGGTCTCCACGGCCTTGTGCAGGTGGTTCATGTCCCGCGCGCCGAAATACCGCCCGATGACCACGCCCGCGCCGATCGAAAAGCCGTTGAAAAAGAACACCAGCATGTTGATGATCATGGTGGTGGAGCCTACCGCCGCCAGTGCCTGGGTGCCCACAAAGTTGCCCACCACAATGGAGTCCACCGTGTTGTATAGCATCTGAAAAATATTGCCCAACATCAGCGGCAGCGCAAACAGCAGCACCTGGGCCGCAATGGGGCCGCGGGTCATGTCGCGGGCGGTGGAGCGCCTGGTTTTTTGTTCTGTCATGGTTCCCTCCCGGAATAGCCCGCCGCTGTGCCCGGCGGGCGGACAAACAAAAACAGGCCCGCCGCCGGTAGGACGGCGGGCCTGTTTGGGTCAGCGTTTAACGCGCCTGCGTCAAAAGCCCATTACTTGCGGGGGGTCTTGCTCGCAGCCT
>CAMFSB010000321.1 GCA_945982465.1 uncultured Faecalibacterium sp.
GCGTCGGGCGCAGCATACCCCAATCGGGCCAGCGGCACGCCCATGCGCTTAGCATAGTAGCCGGCAAGGATATCGCCGAAGTTGCCGGTCGGCACGCAGAAATCCACCTTGTCACCCAAAGCGATCTTGCCGGCGCGCAGCAGCTGGGCATAGGCGGCAAAATAGTAGACGATCTGCGGCACAAGGCGGCCCCAGTTGATGGAGTTGGCGCTGGACAGGCGGATGTTCTGCGCGGCCAGCTTTTCCGCCACGGCCCGGTCGCCGAACACGCGCTTTACGCCGGTCTGCGCATCGTCAAAATTACCGCTGACCGCATACACCGCCACATTATTCCCTTCCTGGGTGGACATTTGCAGCCGCTGGATCTCACTGGTGCCGTGATTGGGGTAAAACACAGCGATCTGCACGCCCGGGATGTCGTGGTAGCCATCCAGCGCGGCCTTGCCGGTATCGCCGCTGGTCGCCACCAGGATCAGGGTGGTTTCGGTGCGGCCCAGGTTCTTTTTGGCCTGCACCAGCAGCTTCGGCATCAGCTGCAGGGCGTAATCCTTAAAGGCGCAGGTGGGGCCATGCCACAGCTCCAGCGAAAAAACACCCTCGGCCACCGGCTCCACATGCCCCGCTTTGCCGCCAAAGGCCGAGCCGTAGGTAGCAGCCGCGGCCGTTGCCAAAAAGTCCGGCGCATAGTCGGTCAGGTATTTGCCGAGGATCTCGGCCGCCATGGCCGGATAGTCCAGCCGGCACACCGCAGCCAGATCTACCTGCGGGAAATCGGCGGGCACAAACAGCCCGCCCTCAGAAGAAAGCCCCTGTGCGATCGCGCCGGATGCGCTGACCACACTCTGCCGGTCTCTTGTGCTGAAAAACTCCATAAAGCGGTTCTCCTTTACATGCTGTACTTTCCCTGCTGTGGGCTGTTCCCACACGTTTTATCGCAAGGCCGGCGTCATCCGGCCTCAAACGCATTTTGGATCAGATGTACCTGCCAGCCACCCGGCTGCGGCGTGACCTCTGCCACATCAAAGCGCACCGGCCGTTCCAGGCAGTGCGCCGCCTGCAAGTAGTGTTTTGCCGCCAGGATCAGGCGGCGCTGCTTGGCGGCATCCACTGAGGCGGCCGGTCGGGCAATCGCATCGGCCCGGCGGGTCTTTACCTCGCAGATTACAATGCAGCCGCCCTTTTCCAGCACAAGATCCAGCTCGCCAAAGCGCGTGCGGTAGTTGTGCGCCAGCAGGCAGTAGCCCAGGTTCAAATAGTGCCTGGCGGCTGCGGCTTCGCCCCGGCGGCCCGTTTCGGCCCGTTCGGTCATACGATCACTTCCCCGGCCAATAGCCCTGTTTCTTTAAAAAGCTGCGGCGGTAAAAACTTTGGATACCGTATTGCTCGATCAATTCGTAGTGCAGCTTGGTGCCATAGCCCTTGTGCTTGGCCAGCTGATACTGCGGGTACTGGCGGTCCAGTTCCCGCATATAGCGGTCGCGGCTGACCTTGGCCAGAATGGACGCGGCGCTGATGGATGCGCTGGCCGCGTCGCCCTTGACCACGCTCCGGCAGGGCACGGCCAGCCCCTCCGGGCAGCGGTTGCCGTCGACCAGCACCAGGTTGGGTACGATCTCCAGCCCTTCCACGGCCTGCCGCATGCCGGACATGGTGGCCTGCAAAATGTTATCCCGGTCGATGATCTCCGGCCCCACAAATACGATCTGATAGCACAGCGCCTGTTCGCAGATGGCATCAAACAGGGCTTCGCGCTTTTTTTCGCTCAACTTTTTGGAGTCGTTGACGCCGGGCACCGGATTTTCCGGGTCCAGAATACAGGCCGCCACACATACGGGGCCGCACAGCGGGCCGCGGCCCGCTTCGTCCACGCCGGCAAAACAGCCGTATTCCGCGCGTATCTGCGCGTCGTACTGGTACAGTGCGGCGGAACGGTCATTCGTCTGCATCGTCCGGCTCCTCTTCCGCGGCGGCCCGCACCGGCGGCGCTTCCAGCGAGATACGCCCCCATTTGCAGGCGCGGAATTCATCCACCAGCATGATGGCGGTCCGTTCGGTGTTTACTTCGCCGCCGGAAACCAGCATCCCGCGCTTACGGCCAATGGCTTCCAGCAGCTCATAGGGCGGTAATTGGAGTTGGGCCGGCTCCAGCTTATAGCGCTCCGCCACCTTTTCGGGGTAATGGCGGCGCACCTCGTCCAGCAGGTTCATCGCCAGCTCTTCAATGTCCAGGATATCATCCTTGATCGAGCCGATAAACGCCAGGTTCGACGCGGTCTGCCGGGAATCGAATTTTTTCCAGAGCACGCCGGGCATGTCCAGCAGGTCGTACCGTTCGGCGCCCACCCACTGCTTGCCGCGGGTAACGCCGGGCCGGTCGGCGGCCTTGGCGCGGGCCGAGCCGGCAAACGTGTTGATAAAGGTGGATTTGCCCACGTTGGGGATGCCGCACAGCATCAGCCGGATCTTGGCGCCGCCCATGCCCGGCCTCGGCCGCCGGGCCAGTGCCGCCGCCCGCGCCTGAGCGCGGGCGGCTGATCCGCCGGCCGGGCCGGCCCGGTGCGAGCCGCC
>CAMFSB010000322.1 GCA_945982465.1 uncultured Faecalibacterium sp.
GTGGCCGGCCTTTCCTGCGGCCTGATCACCGAGCGCGACCGCTGGAGGACCATGCTGGATATTCAGGGCGTGGAGGACTTCCACGGCGATATGGACTTCAAGGTGGGCGGCACCCGCAAGGGCATCACCGCCATCCAGATGGACATCAAGGTGGACGGCCTGACCTACGAGATCATCGAGGAAGCCTTTGAAAAGTGCCGCAAGGGTCGTCTGTATATTCTGGATGAGATCATCAAGCCGGTTATCGCCGAGCCGCGCGCCGAGCTGAGCCGCTGGGCGCCCAAGATGTTCAGCATGATGATCCCCGTGGATAAGATCAAGGACGTGATCGGCAAGGGCGGCAAGGTCATTCAGGACATCTGCGCCACCAACAACTGCAAGATCGATGTGCAGGAGGACGGCCATGTGTTCGTCTCCGCCACCGACCCCGAGGACGCCAAGCGCGCCATCTTCACCATCAAAACCATCGTGGAGGACCCCGAGATCGGCGCGATCTACAAGGGCCGCGTTACCCGCCTGATGAACTTCGGCGCGTTTGTTGAGATCGCCCCGGGCAAAGAGGGCCTGGTGCACATCTCCAAGCTGGATACCAAGCGCGTGGAGCGTGTGGAAGATGTGGTGGCCGTGGGCGACGCTATCGTGGTCAAGGTGACCGAGATCGACCAGCAGGGCCGCATCAACCTGAGCCGCAAGGACGCCATCCTGGCGCTGGAGGCCAAGAAGAACGCCCAGTAAGCGCGGCGGCTTTCCCATCATCAAAAACCAAAAGACCCCCCTGCGGGCACAGCCCGCAGGGGGGTCTTGGCTTTGCCGGCAGGAAAAACGCCCGGCTTTACCATCAAAAAAGTTCCCCCGGCGCAGACAGGAACGTCTGCGAACGGGGGAACGCGTTTTCTAGCAGGACGAAACGGGGATGCCGCCGGTTCACAGGAGCAGCGCGATCACAAGGGCGCAGACCAGCGCGGCCGTGACCGCCGCAAACCGCAGCCGCTGCCGCCGGCAGTAGGCAGCAAGCTGAGCCTGCAGCTGCAGGCCGTCCATGTTGGCCAGCACGTTGGCGGCAAACTGCTCCGGCGTGCCGAAATAGGCGTATAGCTCTTCCAGTGCGGCATCGGGGCGCTGCACGGCATACCGGGCCAGCGCATCGTCCAGATCGGCCAGAAGCTGGCCGCGATGTACGGGCAGGCAGGCAAGCTGCCGCCGCACCTGCCGGCGATAACAACAAAACGCACCCTGTACAGATGGTTGCGGCCGTTGCTTCATGGCGCAGCACCTCCCAGATTGCAGCTTTTCAAAATAGCGCGGACCCCGGCCTGCATTTCCATATATTCTTCCAGATTGGCCCGCAGGTATTCGGCGCCGGCCGGCTCCAGATGGTAGTACATCCGGGTGCGGCGCTTGCCCACCAGCTCCTGCCGGGTCGAAACATAGCCCCGATCCTCCAGCCGGTACAGGGTGGGGTACATGGAGCTTTCCAGCAGCACAAAACGCCCCCCGCTGCGCTGCTGCAGCGCCTGAGCCATTTCGTAGCCGTACATATCCTGTTGTGTCAAAAGCCCCAGCAAAACCAGTTCGGTCACGCCGCGCTTCAGGTTTTCCGATATACTCATACAGCCCCACTGTGTTGATCTTTGCCTTGAATCTGGCGTCAGTATAGCAAAATTACTATTTCTTGTAAATACTATTTGTCGCATAGTATACTTGACAAACAGAATGGATGTTTTGTATACTGAGCATAAGCAATAGGGTATATGGAGAATTGCTGAAATACACTTGCATTGAAAAAAGGAGGCTTGTGCCATGACCTCTTATGAAAAACTCACGCCTGCTTTGCGGCAATGGGTCGATCAGGCAGTTTCCCGCGTGCCGGAGGAAGACCGGTACCAGCAGCGCCGCGAACTGGCCGAGCAGACTCAGGCGCTGTATGAGGGCTTTTGCGCGGCGGGGCAGGCCGAACAGGCCGAAGCGCTGACGCTGGATCGCCTTGGCTCGGCGACAGCCGCGGCCGAGACCCAGCGGGAACAGGCCGGACGAAAAAAACGCCGTTTGGCGCAGGGATGCCTGATTCTTTCGGCGGCGGCTGTGCTGGTATCCGGCGTGCAGCTGCTGTTCTATCTGGGTGAAAAGCTGAACGTAGAGTTTGTGGTGGCCGGCAGACCGATCATGGCGATGGCGCGTGTGGAGTCTGTGGCTGCGGCAGGCGGGTTTGCCGCGTTCGCCGTACTGATGCTGATCGGAAGCCTGCGCTTTTATGCATCGGTCAAAAAGCAGGAGAAAAACAGGAAGCAATAATTCGCTACAGGCTGTTCCGGTGCGAAAATCGGCCGCCGGCATCAGGCCGGCAACGGAGCCTGCGGTCAACCGCTGCTCATGCCGGCTATAGGCTGGCCACTCTGCATGGGCATAAAGAAGCTTGCCGCACCGGCTGACGATATCGATGCAGAGAGAAGCGTTCTTTGCCTCCAAACGCAGCACAGATCGTCTGCAAGAAGGAGGGGTGTATGTAAACCTGACAAGGTATCTGTCTATGGGAGGGCATTGCCAATTTGGAGCCGGCGGTATGATGG
>CAMFSB010000323.1 GCA_945982465.1 uncultured Faecalibacterium sp.
GACGCCGGCCTGTACGATCTGGCCGCCTGCAACCCGCCCTATTTTACCGGCGGCGTGCCCAGCGGCGACCCCGCCCGCGCCGCCGCCCGCCACGAAACCGACTGCACGCTGGCCGACGTGGCCGCCTGTGCGTTCCGCCTGCTGCGCGACGGCGGCCGGCTGACGCTGTGCCACCGGCCCGAGCGCATGGCCGAAGTGTTCGCCGTGCTGCGCGCGCACCGGCTGGAGCCAAAGCGGGTGGCGCTGGTCAAAAACGCGGCGGGCGGGCAGCCCTGGCTGTTTTTGACCGAGGCGCAGAAAAACCGCCGCACCGGCCTGATCTGGGAGCCGGATGTGCTCATCACGGCTGGCGCGGCGCTGTACGGCAGAAAGGAAGAATAACATGGCAGGCACGCTGTATCTGGTGGCCACGCCCATCGGCAACCTGGACGACCTTACCCCCCGCGCGGCGGCCCCCGTTGGCGGGGTGGCCGTCGTCGCCGCCGAGGACACCCGTGTAACGCTGCGGCTGCTGAATCATCTGGGGCTGAAAAAGCCGCTGGTGTCCTATTACGAGCACGCCCTGCAAAAGGGCGAGGCTATTTTGCAGCGCATCGAAGCCGGCGAAAGCTGCGCGCTGTGCAGCGACGCGGGCATGCCCTGCATCTCCGACCCCGGCGAGGTCATCGTGCGGGACGCCATGGCCCGGGGCATCCGGGTGGTACCCATCCCGGCGGCATCGGCCTGCGTCACCGCGCTGGCGGTGTCGGGCCAAAGCACGGCGCGGTTCGTGTTCGAGGGCTTTCTGCCGGTGCCGCGCCGCCCCCGGCGCGACCGTCTGGACGCGCTGCGCGGCGAAACACGCACCGTCCTTTTTTACGAAGCGCCCCACAAGCTGCGCGCCACGCTGGACGACCTGATCGAAGCCTTTGGCGCGGACCGCAGCGTTACGCTGTGCCGCGAGCTGACCAAGCTGCACGAGGACGTGCGCAAAACCACACTGGGCGAGGCGGCGGCCTATTACGCCCAGGCCGAGCCGCGGGGCGAATACGTGCTGGTGCTGGCGGGCGCGCCCGAAGCGCCCGACCCGGCCCAGCAGCTGCCCCTGCCCGATGTGGCGGCCAGGGCCCGGCAGCTGATGGCCGGGGGCATGGGCGCGTCGGCGGCGGCCAAAGCCGCGGCCCAGGGTACGGCGTTTTCCAAAAGCCAGGTCTACCGCGAATTGATGAAAACGGAGGAAGAATCGGAATGACAAAGCTGGTGGTGCTGAGCGACAGCCATAATACCCCCCAGGCGATCAAGCGCATCCTCAAGGCGGAAAAGGGCGCCAGCGCCGTGATCTATCTGGGCGACGGCCTGCGCGATCTGGAGCTGGCCCTGACCGAATACCCCGCCCTGCGGGTGTACGCGGTGGCCGGCAACTGCGATTTCAACGCGATGGAGCCGCAGGACGGCCTGGCGGCATTCGATCAGGTGGTTGTTTTTTATACGCATGGCAATATGTATGGTGTAAAATACGATCTGGACACGCTGGCCGAGGCCGCCCGGGTACGCGGGGCCGAGCTGGCGCTGTTCGGGCATACCCATATCCCCTGCGACGAGGTGCGCGCCGGCGTGCGGCTGTTCAACCCGGGCAGCTGCGGCCACAGCTACACCGGCAGCGCCAGTTACGGCGTGCTGCTGCTGGACAAGGGCGCCGTGGTGCAGGCCGAGCACAAAGAGGTGCCGAAAGCATGAGCATCAATACCATTCTCCGTCTGCCGGAATGCGGCAGCACCAACCAGTACGCCAAGGAGCATTTTGAAGAGTTTGGGCTGGTGGGGGCGGTGTACACCACCAACCAGACGGCGGGCCGCGGGCGGCTGGGCCGCAGCTGGGTCAACGCCGCGGGCCAGGCGCTGTATTACACCGCTGTCATCCGCGAAAGCCTGGCCCAGCCCGCCACGCTGCCGCTGCTGGCCAGCCTGTCCACGGCGGCCCAGCTCAAGGCCCGCTACGGGGTGGACTGTCAGATCAAATGGCCCAACGACCTGCTGCTGAACGGCAAAAAGGTGGTGGGTATTCTGTGCGAAAGCGTGGCCTACGGCTATCAGGGCATGGGCCGGGGCATCGTGTGCGGCATTGGCATCAATCTGGCCCAGCCGCAGGCATATTTCGACGCGGCCGGCCTGCCCCACGGCACCTCGCTGGCACTGCAGGGCGCGGCGGTGGATCTGGCCGCCGACCCCGACTGGCTGGCCCAGCAGCTGACGGATTTCGGTTTTGACCGGCCGCTGTACACCTTTGCCCGCGAGGGCTTTGCCCCCTACCGGGAGCGGTACAAGGCGGCCTGCGTCAACTTGGGCCGCCGCGTCACCTTTGACGCGGGCAGCGGCGTGACCGGCGAGGGTACGGCCTTTGACGTGGACGACGAGGGCCGCCTGCTGGTGCGCACCGACACGGGCGAGATGCAGGTGTTTACCGGCGAGGTGTCGGTCTCGGGCATTTACGGCGCGGTGTAAAACAAAAAAACGAAAGGCCCCTGCCGGGCGGAGCGTTCCGCCCCGGCGGGGGCCTTTTGCGCGCAGCGGGGGCGCGGGTTTTGGT
>CAMFSB010000324.1 GCA_945982465.1 uncultured Faecalibacterium sp.
GGCATGACGGGCAATATGCTGCTGCGCAGCTACCGGAAGGGCCACGGTGTCTTCACTGACCGCAAGGCCCCCAAAAAGCTGGCAGAGGAAGTCCTCGCTGAGCTGGACGTGGTCACTCCCGGCGTCAACTTCCCCGTCCGGCGGCTGTCCGGCGGCAACGTGCAGAAGGTGCTGGTGGGCCGTGAGATCGCTCAGGAGCCCTCTGTGCTGATGACGGCCTACGCCGTCCGCGGTCTGGACATCAACACCTCCTACACCATTTACAATCTGCTGACTGAGCAGAAGATGCAGGGTGTCGCCGTCATCTACGTCGGCGAGGCCCTGGCCGTTCTGCTGGCGCGGGGCGTGGCGATCCAACCGCTCAACGTGGGGCAGTGGGGCACCGGCCCGGCGGTCAATCTGGTGCTGCTGGTGGCGGCCATGGCGGGCGGGCTGCCCTGCGGGCTGACGGTGGCGGTGCTGAACCCGCTGCTGGTCTTTGTGATCAAAAACCCGCCGGTCATGGCGGCCTGCCCGGCCATCCTGTTTGAGGTGATGCTGGGCAACTGCATTCTGGTGCTGGTGGCCTGGGCGCTGCGCAAGCCGGCGCTGGGCATTCCCGGGCTGGCGGCCGCAGCGGCGGCCAAGGGCCTGGCCATGTACCTGCTTACGGGCTGGGTGGTGCTGCCGCTGTTCGGCGCCGGCTTGCCGGAAAAGCTGCAGGCGGCGGCCAAGGCCAGCTTTGGCCTGGTGCAGATGGGCACGGCCGCCGTGGGCGCGGCGCTGTTCTTTGCGGTGTGGCAGGCGCTGAAAAAGGTGCCCGGCCTTGCGGCGGAAAACAACTGAACCCATTACCGCGCAGGCGGCAGATCAGACGGCCCGGGCGCCAGAGTGCCCGGGCCGTTTTGCCGGCGCAGGCGGGGCGCCCTTGCGCACAACGCGCGCATCGGGTACAATAGGAATACGAATCAAACCGAAAGAATATGCCGCCGCCGGCCCGGCTGCGGCCAATTTGGGAGAACAGAATGAAAATTTTGGCAGTGGATTACGGCGACAGCCGCACCGGCCTTGCGGTGAGCGACCCCAGCGAGCTGCTGGCGACCCCCCTGACGCCCCAGATCGAGGAGCGCAGCATGGGCAAAGTGGCGGAAAAAGTATGCGCGGCGGCTGCGGCAAACCGGGCTGAGCTGATCGTGCTGGGGCTGCCCCGGAATATGGACGGAACCGAGGGCGCCCGCGCGCAGAAAAGCCGCAAGCTGGGTGCCCTGCTGGAAGAAAAAAGCGGCCTGCCCGTGCGCCTGTGGGACGAACGGCAGACCACCATCACCGCTGCGGGCATCCTCAGCGCCAACGGCACGTTCGGCAAAAAGCGCAAGGCGGTGCTGGATTCGGTGAGCGCGTCGGTCATACTGGAAAACTATCTGGCCTGGCGGAAAAACCACCCCGGCCAGGTCTAAGCGTGCGGCGGAGAGGACACGGTGCAGATGAGCGAGACAGCCTTGTTTACAGAGTGCCTGTGCGCCGAAGCGGCGGCGTGCGGGGCGGCTTTGCAGCCGCAGGATGTGCTGAAGCTGTGCTATCAGGCGGCGTATGGCGCCGAGCATTTGCTGACAGACCTGCCCGCCGCAAAGCGGTATTTTGAGGAGGAGTACGCGGCGGTGCCGCCGCGGCAGGAGCCTTTGTGCACCCGGATCGGCCCGGCGCAGTACCGGGTGGGGCTGGCCGGGTGGAAGCAGGCCGGCCTGCCGGGCGAATGGCTGTGGCGCATGTTTGCCGCCAGCGCGGCGGACGCAGCGGCCGGGCCGGGCGGCCCGGCGTTGGAGGAATACCTGAGCGCCGCGGCGCAGCAGGCCCGGGCCGGGCAGCTGCCCTTTAACGGCGCGGCGTGGCAAAACGCGGTGGACGGCTGGCGGGCCGCAGGCGGCAAGCCGGTGCATCACAGTGGGCTGTACCGCGCCGCGCGGCGGCCGGCGTACCGGGTAGTGTGCGCCCGATATGCGCGGCTGGTGCCGCTGCTGGAGCGCATGGCGCAGCTGGAGCACAGCCGCGGCGCGGCCGGGCCGGCCGGCCGTGCGCTGGTGGCGGCGATCGATGGCCGGTCGGCGGCCGGCAAGACCACCATGGCGCGCCAGTTGGCGCAGATCGTGGACGCGGGCGTGGTGCATATGGACGACTTTTTCCTGCCGCCGGAACTGCGCACGCCGGAGCGCTATGCCCAGCCCGGCGGAAACGTGCATTACGAACGGTTTGCCGCCGAGGTGCTGCCGCAGCTGGCCGGGCAGGCCGCCTTTGTGTACCGGCGCTTTGACTGCGGCCGCATGGCACTGGGCGGGCAGCAGACCGTGCAGGCCGGCGGCTGGCGCATTGTGGAGGGGGCGTACAGCTGCCACCCGCGGCTGGGCGGCTACATGGATCTGCGCGTGTTTGCGGACGTTGCGCCCGCCGAGCAGCTGCGGCGCATCACGGCCCGCAACGGCGAAGCGCAGGCCGAACGGTTAGCCCGGCAGGGGATCGCGGGGGGAGACGGGTATCTGGCGGGCGGCGACCTGCCGGCACGGCCGG
>CAMFSB010000325.1 GCA_945982465.1 uncultured Faecalibacterium sp.
GCGCAGGACGTGTATGAGATCCGCAATTTGCTCAACGAGCACAATTCCCGCATCCGCATCATTGCCAAGATCGAAAACCAGGAGGGCGTGGACAACATCGACTCCATCCTGGCGGCGGCAGACGCCGTGATGGTCGCCCGCGGCGATCTGGGCGTGGAGATCGACTTCACCGAGATCCCCAGCATCCAAAAGACCATCATCGACCGGTCGTTCGCGTTCGGCAAGCCCATCGTCACCGCCACCCAGATGCTGGACAGCATGATCGAGAACCCCCGCCCCACCCGTGCTGAGATCACCGACGTGGCCAACGCCATTTACGACGGCACCTCGGCCATCATGCTGTCGGGTGAAACGGCGGCGGGCAAATACCCGGCCGAGGCGGTGCGCACCATGGCGGCCATTGCCGAGCGCACCGAAAGCGACAGCCACTATCTGGCCCGCATGCGCCGCGTAAACGCCGGGGTCAAGCTGTCCATCAGCGATGCCACGGCCCACGCCGCCTGTACCACGGCCATGGATGTGAACGCCAGCGCCATCGTTACCGTGTCGGAAAGCGGCGGCACCGCCCGGCTTTTGAGCAAGTACCGCCCTCAGCCGCCCATCATCGCCTGTTTGATGGACCCCCAGATCCAGCGCCAGCTTTCGCTTTCGTGGGGCATCACGCCGCTGCTGATGCCCATGGCCCATTCCACCGATGAATTGATCGAGATGTCCACCGCTACCGCTGAAGCCCACGGCTACCTGCACAGCGGCGATTTGGCGGTGGTAACGGCCGGCGTGCCGGTGGGTATTTCGGGCACGACCAACATGATCAAGATCCACATGGTGGGCAACAGCCTGTGCCTGGGCGTGGGTATCGGCGAACAGAACGCCAGCGGCCGCGCCTGCGTGTGCCGCAATGTGGACGAGATCCGCGCCAAGTTCAGGCCCGGCATGGTGCTGGTGGTGCCCGGCACCAACAACGAGATGCTGACCTATCTGCGCGACGCCGCCGCCATTGTGGCCGAGGAAGCCGGCCAGAACAGCCATGCCGCCATTGTGGGCCTGGCGCTGGGCAAGGCCGTGGTAGTGGGCGCGGCCAACGCCATGTCCAACATCAAGGACGGCCTGAACGTGGCGGTGGACTGTGCCCACGGCACCGTGCAGAGCCTGCTGGGCTAAGGAGGGAACACCGCTATGGAACGCATTGCCAGCTTTTGCGTGGATCACACCACGCTTGACCGGGGCATGTACCTGAGCCGCCGCGACGGCGACGTGCTGACCTGGGATATCCGCATGAAGCGCCCCAACCAGGGCGATTACCTTTCTACGGCCGCCGCCCATACGCTGGAGCACCTGTTCGCCACCTGTGCGCGCAACAGTCGCTTCAAGGACGGGGTGATCTACGTGGGGCCGATGGGCTGCCGCACCGGCTTTTACCTGCTGACGCGCGGGCTGACCGATGCCGAAGCCCTGGCTCTGACGGTGGAGTGTTTCCGCTTTATGGCGGAATACGACGGCCCGGTGCCCGGCGCCAGCGAAGCCGAATGCGGCAACTACCGCGACATGGACCTGCCCGCAGCCAGAGCCGAAGCCGCCGCCATGCTGCCCGTGCTGGAACACCTGACACCGGCAGACCTGCGCTACAAGGCGTAAACTCCATCCGCTGCCCTCAAAGGCGCGCACACCGCATTGTGCTGCGATTATAAACCAGAGAATCCTCCGTATGGCTGCCATCATACGGAGGATTCTTTTCTGCCTGTAATTCAAACTTCGTGGCGGCGCAAAGGGGGATGACCGCCTTGGCGAAACAATGTGGCCAGGCCTTCTCCGTCATGCCGCTTTTCTGCCCAGGCCGCATGGAGCTCGGGAGGATGCTTCTGACAGGAGCGCATCGTATATCCTCTTGTCCGAGCGTAGATTTACAGCATCCCGGCAAACTGGAATTACTCATTACAACGCATGGTAATATGGACAAATATTCTCATAGTGCCCATCCTTCATACGGAATCCCTGCGGAATTGTTCCGAGTTGTTGAAATCCCAACCGTTCATACAGATGTCTTGCATGGATATTGCTTTCCACAACTGCATTAAACTGCAGCACTTTGAATCCCAGTTCACGCCCCATTTTCAGGCAATCTGTAACCAGTTGCTCACCAATATGTTTGCCTCGCGCATCAGAAGAAACCGCATAACTTGCATTGCAAATATGGCCGCATCTGCCAACATTGTTGGGATGGAGAATATACAACCCCTTCACTTTTCCGTCAATTTCAGCGACCGCAGTATAACTTTGCGATGCAAAAAAGGAATTGCCTGTTTCTTCGGTCAGAAGTTCTTCCTGCGGAAATGCAATGCCCTCTTCCACTACTTCGTTCCAAATGCGAATCATGTCCTTAATATCTTTCTTCTCATATTGTCTGACCATTGGAAACTCCCTCACAAATCAGAATTTATAGATCTTGTCGGTTTTATATTACCATAATCGCAGGATCAGATACAAGCGCAACCACAGCCGTGCAAAACCACTGTGGCTGTGACCAGTTTTGCAGCTGCCG
>CAMFSB010000326.1 GCA_945982465.1 uncultured Faecalibacterium sp.
GTGGACAGCCGGTGCGCGATGATGATGCTGGTGCGGTTTTTCATCACCAGCTGCATGGCGTCCTGGATCGCCTTTTCCGTGCGTGTGTCCACGTTGGAGGTTGCCTCATCCAGGATCAGGATCCTGGGGTCGGCCACAAACGCGCGGGCGATGGCCAAAAGCTGGCGCTGGCCCTGACTGATGTTTGCGCCCGCGCCGGTCAGCACCGTATCACAGCCCTGCGGCAACCGCCGCAGCAGCCCGCGGCAGCGGCTCATTTCCACCGCCGCCGCCAGCTGTTCCTCCGTTGCATCGGCATTGCCGTAGGTCAGGTTGCTGCGCACGGTATCGGAGAAAAGCACCGTATCCTGCAGCACGATGGCCACGTTTTTGCGCAGGCTGGCCCGGCTGACCCGGGCGATGTCCTGCCGGCCGACCAGAATGCGGCCGCTGTCCAGATCGTAAAAGCGCATCAGCAGGTTGACCACCGTGGTCTTGCCGCTGCCGGTGGCCCCCACCAGTGCCACCTTTTTGCCCGAGGGCACGGTGAGCGTAAAGTCGTGCAGCACCGGGTAGCCCGGCTTGTACGAGAACTGCACATTCTGGAACGTTACGGCCGCGTCAGCGTTTTCTTCCAGAGGTTCGCCGGCCCCGTCCTCGCTGGTTTCGTCCAATACTGCGAACACGCGCTCCGCGCCGGCGATCACCGTCTGGAGCTGGCCGTAGACCTGGGCAATCTCATTGATGGGGCGGCTGAACTGCTTGGCGTACACGATGAACGCTGAGATCACGCCCACCGAGATCAGGCCGTGGACCGCAAACAGGCCGCCGAACGCCGCAATGATCACAAAGCCGATGTTGCCGATGCAGTTCATCACCGGGCCCATGACCCCGCCGAACACATCGGTGCGGATGCCGGCTTTGGTCAGCGAATCCGACGTGGCGCAGAATTCCGCCGTGGTGATGTCCTGATGGTTATAGGCCACCACCGTGCGGTAGCCGGAGATCATTTCCTCCACGGTGCCGTTCAGCTGGCCCAAAAGCTGCTGGCGCCGGCGGGAAAAGCGGCGCACCTGGCCGGACAAAACCTTTGTGGCCAGAACCGTCAGCAGCACGGTGGCGCAGCTGAGCAGCGCCAGCTGCCAGCAGTACCACAGCATGACCGCCACCGTGCCCGCCACCGTCAGCACACCGGAAAACAGCGACGGCAGCGACTGGGACACCGTGGTGGAGATGTTTTCGATATCGTTGGTCATGCGGCTCATCACATCGCCGTGGGAATGGGTGTCGAGATACTGCACCGGCAGATCCACGATCTTCCCGAACAGCTCCTCGCGCATGCGCTTGACGATGCGCTGGCTCAGATGGGCGCTGATCAGGCTTTGCAGCAGCTGGCAGCCGCTGTACAGCAGGTAAACGGCCAGCATCCACACCAGGATCCGGCCCAGGCCGCCCTGCGCCGTTTTGGCGATCCCATCGATGGCCCTGCTTTGCAGGCTGGGGGCGTAAATACCGCACAGCGTGCCCAGCACCACGATGCCCAGCATGGCCGCCACCAGCATTTTTTCCCGGGCAAAGTAGGTCAGCACCCGCCGGAGCGTGGCGGACACGTTTTCGGCGTGCTCCACCTCCGCAAAGCGCGCCGCCCGGTTGTTCATGCCGGGGATGCTGCGCTCCGCCACCTTGGGCATTTGCTTTTCAGGCATGCTGCTCGACCTCCTCCCCGATCTGCGAATCGTAAATATCCTGGTACGTCTTACAGCTGCGCATCAGCTCCGCGTGGGTGCCGCAGGCCTCCACGCCGCCGTCCGCCAGCACCACGATCCGGTCGGCCCTGCGCCCCGAGGCAATGCGCTGTGCGATCAGGATCTTGGTCACGCCTGGCCGCGCCCGGCTCAGGGCCTCGTACAGGTCCGCGTCGGGTTTCAGATCCAGCGCGCTGGTGGAATCGTCATAGGGCAGGATCACCGCCGGGTGGCGGCCGGCCCGCGCGAGGGGAGCGCGGGCGTTCCGGCCGCGGGGCAGGCTCATGCCGCGCTCCGCGACCATGGTATCGTACCCCTCCGGCGTGGACAGAATGAAATCCTCCGCCTGCGCGATGCCGGCGGCCGCCCGGATCTGCTGCTTGTCGGCGTCCGGCAGGCCCCAGGCGATATTCTCCCGGATGGACACGCTGAACAGCTCGCTCTTTTGCAGCGTGATGGCGATTTTATCGCGCAGCGCTTTCTGCTGATAGTCCCGCGCATCGACGCCGTCGGCCAGCACCGCGCCCTCCGCCACATCGTAAAACCGGGGGATCAGGCTGACCAGGGCGCTTTTGCCGCAGCCTGTGGCACCCATAATGGCTACAGTCTCTCCCGGTTCGATGGTCAGGTCGATATGCTGCAGCACCGGCTGCCCGCCCGGGAACGCAAACGAGACATCCCGGAACTCCACTTTGCCGCGCACTTCGCTTTCCCCTGCACAGGGGCCGTCAGCCAGGGCGGGCCGGCTGTCCAGCACTTCGCGGATGCGCTTCCAGGACGCGATGC
>CAMFSB010000327.1 GCA_945982465.1 uncultured Faecalibacterium sp.
TGAGGCGCTGCGTCGGACATAGGGATGCGGGCGCTGCTCGCTCTTTTTGCCCAGCCCATCGATGACATTTTCCACCGCGATATCACAGGCAAGGCCCCACAGCACTGGGTCGCGGGGGCTGCACAGCCACAAATGCCGGAACACGCAGTGGAACACCGCGTGCAGGTATGCCCGCGCAATGAATTTTTCGTTGGCCTGCCAGGTGCGCACGAGCCACGCCGGGGCAAAAAACAGCGCTTCACCGTCGGTGGCAAGGCTGCGGCAGCGCGGGTCAGGCGCCGGGGCCAGAGCGTTCAGCGCCAGACCCAAAAACCGGAAGTCCAGATACAGGCTGCTGCGCGTAACAGCCAGCGCCTCGCTGGCCATGCGGGTGGCCCACTGCTCCTGTGTTTCAGCCCGGCGGCTGACAAACGGCGCGTCGGGCGGCAGGGGCTTTTGCAGGGGCATGGCGGTTCACCTCGCTTTCTTCACGGCGGAAATACACAAAACAACGGGGCACGGCCCTCCGCACCGGGCGGGGCGCAGAAAAGGGTGCGCAGCCCCGCGCGGAGCCGGGCATGCCGGGCGGCGCAGGGCAGGCCCCGCCCAGGCAGGGCGCAGAACAAAACCGGAGACGGCCCGGGTGGTTTGCGCCGGGCAGGGCCCGCCGCGCAAAGCACGGCTCAAAAATCATCAAAATCGTAGCGCTTTTTGGCCACGGCCCGCTTTTGCCGCAAGGCGGCGGCCAGCAGGGCGGCGGCTTCGGCGTTTTCGGCCCGGGCGGCCAGGGCCGAGGCCTGCTCCAGCCCGGCGGCATCCAGCACGTCCAGCGCCAGCAGAGCGTGCAGGCCGCCGGTATCCTGCAGCTTTAGCAGGCGGCCGGCGCACAGGGCGGCGTGGTCCGCGGCGGCCAGCCAGGCGCGATACTGCTCCGCCGCCTGCCGGGTCAGGGCGTGCGGCCAGCGCAGCCGTTCCAGCGCCAGCATGGCCAGCGTGGCGGGGGCGTCGCCCTCGCCGGTCTGATGCAGCACGGCGTCGTACTCCGCAAAAGCGGGCGCGCCGGCCGCAAAGCACTGCCGGTAATGGTACCCCCGGCCCGAAAAGGTGTGCAGCAGGATGTGGGCGGGGGTCTCCTCAATATCCTCCCAGTATTCCGGGTACCATAGCACGGCCAGCGGCTCGGCCGTGTCATCGGCCGGTTCGCTGCCCACAAAGGCGGCGCGAAGCTCGCCGGGCAGGCAGGCCAGCACCCGGGCCAGGCCTGTGGCTTCGCCGGGGGCGGCGCACACCTGTAAATGCAGCAGCGCAAAGGTGTTGGTAAACGCATCGCTGCCCACCACGCCGATCTGCCGCCCAAAGCGCAGGCAGGTCAGCTTGCGGCAGTCGTAAAAGGCGGCCTCGCCGATCACCCGCAGGCATTCGGGCAGGGTGAGCTGCTCCAAAAAACTGCCCGCAATGCGCGGCGGCAGGCTGGCTTCCGGCGCGGGGCCGGGCGCGTGCCAGCGCCGCAGCGCGCCGGCGGGGGGCATCAGCCCCGGCCGCTGGGCGGGGGCAAAGCAATAGGGGCCAAGCTCGGTCAGCGGGCGGCCGTCCACGGCTGCGGGCAGCACCGGGCAGGGCGTTTCGCCGTACAGGCGCACCAGCCGCGCGCCGCCGTCCGGCAAAGGCAGATATTCCAGACACAAACCGGGCGTGGCGGCGGGCATGGGCGGTTCCTCCTTGCAAAAAACAGAGGGGCGGCGCGCTTTTGCGGGGCGCGCACCCTCAAACAGATCCAGTATAGCACAAACCGGGGCGCTTTGGCGAGAGAGCCGGCCGCCCGGGTCAGGCAAAGCAAAAGCCGAAGCGGCGCGCCGCTTCGGCTTTGATACAGGCAGAAACTCAGCCCTGCGCCTGGGTGAGGCAGTCGGTCACAGCCGTGAGCACAGCATTGCTGGTCCAGGTGGCGCCGCTTACGCCGTCCACGCCGTGGGTGCCGCCTGCGGCCAGAATCGCCTCGCGCAGCTCCTCCGCGGCCTTGCCGCCCACTTCCGGCGTTTCGTCCGAAGCGTCAATGGTCAGATCGGCCAGCTTGCCGCCGGAGATGGTCACCGTAACGGCCACGTCCGTGGTGTTGCTGAAGCCCTCGGCCGAGGCGGTGTAGGTGCCGTCGTTGTACACGGCGCCCGGCGCGCCGGGCAGCGAGCCGGCCGCGCGCAGGTACAGCATCAGCAGCACGGCCATCACAACGACCAGCACGCCCATGATGATGCAGTTGCGCAACATAGTTTTTTTCATAAATCGGGAACTCCTTTCGCTCTTCTATCATTTCCACGTGCGGCCCCATGCCGGCACGCAGAAGGGATCCAACCTTACTTTGCGGGCTTGAAGCCGTCCTTCAGGGTGACGATGCGGTTGTACACGCCCGGGTTTTTGGAGTCCGGCGTAAAGAAGCCGGTGCGCACAAACTGGAACCGGTCGCCGGGCTTTGCGCCGGCAAGGCTTTCTTCCAGCTTGCAGCCGGCCAGCACCTGGACGCTGTCGGGGTTC